>JADCCH010000248.1 GCA_020252865.1 Methylobacterium sp. | reverse complement strand
TCACGAAGCCCGATGACATGAAGGGCATGAAGATCCGCGTGCAGCAATCGGACATGTTCGTGGCGCTCGTCTCGGCGCTCGGCGCGAACGCGACCCCGATGGCCTTCGGTGAAGTCTATTCGGCGCTCCAGACCGGCGTGATCGACGGCGCGGAGAATAATTGGCCGTCCTACGAATCCACGAAGCATTTCGAGGTTTCGAAGTTCTATTCGCTCACCGAGCATTCGCTGAGCCCGGAAGTGCTGGTGATGTCGAAGAAGACCTGGGACAAGCTCTCCGCAGCCGACCAGGCGCTGGTGAAAGCCGCCGCGAAGGAGAGCGTGGCGAAGATGCGCGAACTCTGGGATGCGCGCGAGAAGGCCTCGGAAGCCAAGGTGCGCGCCGGCGGCGCGGTGATCAACACGGTCGAGAAGCAACCCTTCATCGATGCGATGAAGCCGGTCTATGATCGCTTCGTGACGGATCCGGCCCTGAAGGCGCTGGTGGCCCGCATCCAGGCGGCGAAGTAACCCGTTTCTCCCGGCGGTGGCGGCCAGGTGCCGCCGCCGTCTCCTTTTTCCGGCCCGCCGCGCCTCGCTTGCGCCAGCCGGAGCCGCATTCCTCGAACCTGCTGCCCGGGGGCGCATCATGAAGGCCTTTGCAAAAGCCTATTCCCGCTTCGCGGCGCGGCTCAGCCTTCTCTGTCTTGTCGCGGCCGGCATCGGGCTCGTGGCGATGACGGCCATCGTCGCCTGGACCGTCTTCGGCCGCTATGTGCTGAATGCCACGCCCACCTGGGGGGAACCCGCCTCCCTTTTCCTGATGCTCTGGTTCATCCTGCTCGGAGGCGCGGTGGGCGTGCGCGAGCTCGACCATATGGGCTTCGACGTGCTGCTCTTCCATGCGCAGGGCAAATGGCGCGCGGCGCTCGTGGTGGTGAACGAGCTTCTGGTGGCGATCTTCGGGGGTGCCATGATGCTCTATGGCAGCCAGCTCGCCGCCAAGGTCTGGAGCGACCGCCTGCCGATGATCGGCATTTCCAAGGGCTGGGATTATGTGCCGATCATCGCCGGCGGCACGCTGGTGATGCTGTTCTCGATCGAAAAACTCCTGCTTCAGGCCAGCGGGGAACGGCTCCAGCCGATGCCGCTCGTCTCCGGCGGCCATCGTTCGGAGGCGTGACGAAATGGATATTGCAATCCTTTTCGGGACGTTTTCGGCCTTCCTGATCATGGGCATTCCCGTGGCCTTCTGCCTCGGGCTCTCCTCGCTTGCGACCGTGCTCTACATGGGCATTCCGCCGGTGGTGGTGTTCCAGCAACTGTCGACCGGCATGAATGCCTTCGCGATGCTCGCGATCCCCTTCTTCATCTATTCCGGCGACCTGATGATCCGTGGCGGGATTGCCGACCGGCTCATCCAGTTCGCGGCGGGCCTCGTGGGCCATCTGCGTGGTGGCCTCGGGCAGGTGAATGTCATCACCTGCACCCTGTTCGGGGGCATTTCGGGCTCAGCCGTGGCCGATGCGAGTGCTGTCGGCGGAATCATGATCCCGCAGATGGTGAAGCGCGGATACGCCCCGGATTACGCGGTGAACGTGACGGCGAATGCCGCGATCATCGCGCTGCTGATCCCGCCCTCGCATAACATGATCATCTATTCGCTGGCGGCGGGCGGCACGATCTCGATCGCCGATCTCTTCACGGCGGGAGTGATCCCGGGCCTGCTGTTGGCCGGGGCACTGATGATCGCCGCGTGGCTGGTGGCCGTGAAGCGCGGCTACCCCGCCGATATCTTCCCCGGCTGGTTCACGGTGATGCGCTATTTCGTGGCGGCCATGCCGGGCATCCTGCTCATCGGCATCATCTTCGGCGGCGTGCGCTCGGGTGTGTTCACAGCCACCGAATCCTCCTGCGTGGCGGTTGTCTATGCGCTGCTGATCACGGTCTTCGTCTATCGCAGCCTGAACTTCGAGGGTTTCGTGCAGGCGACGCTCGGCGCGGTGCGCACCACCGCGATGGTGCTGTTGGTGATTGGCGCGGCCTCCTCCTTCGGCTGGCTGATGGCCTTCCTGCAGGTGCCCGCATCGACGATCAGCCTGATGAAGTCGATCTCCGATAATCCGATCGTCATCCTGCTGATGATCAACATCATCCTTCTCGTGCTCGGCACCTTCATGGATATGGCGCCGATGATCATCATCTGCACCCCGATCTTCCTGCCGGTGGTCAAGGCGATCGGGGTCGACCCCGTGCATTTCGGCGTGATCCTGATTCTCAATGCCGGCATCGGGCTCAACACCCCGCCGGTGGGCTCGGTGCAATTCGTGGCCTGCGCCATCGGCAAGGTGTCGATCAGCGAGAGCATGCGAACGATCTGGCCCTTCTATGGCGCGAGCGTCGCGGTGCTGATGCTGGTCACCTATGTGCCGGGCTTCTCGCTCTGGCTGCCCGCGCTCTTCAGGTGATGAGCATGGAACGGCTTTCTCCCGCGACCCTTGCCACGCTTCCGCCCACGGTCTTCCGTCCCGCGGGAGCACGCCCCGCCGGGCCCCGCATCGTGCATCTCGGGCTCGGCGCCTTCGCCCGCGCCCATCTCGCGGCTTATACGCAGGAAGCCAATGCGAAGGCCGGAACCACCTGGCAGATCGTCGGCGTGAGCCTGCAGCGGCCGGACATGCGCGCGGCGCTGAAGCCGCAAGCCGGGCTCTACACCCTGGTGACCCGCGCGCCGGAAGGCCCGATCTTCGAGGTCCTCGATGTGGTGACCGATGTGCTGGTCGCACCGGAAAACCCGGCGGCGGTGGTGGATGTTCTCGCCGATGCCGCAACCCGGATCGTCACGCTCACGGTGACCGAAAAGGGCTATTGCCACCTCCCCGCGACAGGCCGCCTGAACCTCGAGCACCCGGATATCGGGCATGATCTGGCGCACCCGGACACGCCACGTTCGGCACCGGGTTTCCTGGTCGCGGGGCTTGCGAAGCGCCGGGCGCAGGGCCTTGCGCCCTTCACGCTGCTGAGCTGCGACAATCTTCCGTCGAACGGGCAGGTTCTGCGCGGGCTGGTGCTGGAATTCGCCGCGAAGGTTGATCCTGCCCTCGGCGCCTGGATCGAGAGCACGGCGACCTTCCCCTGCTGCATGGTCGATCGCATCGTTCCGGCCACGATGGCTTCGGATATCGCCGAGACGGCAGCGGCCATCGGTCTCCATGATGCGGGCCCGGTGATGAGCGAACCCTTCCGGCAATGGGCGATCGAGGACCATTTCATCTCCGGTCGCCCCGCCTGGGAGATGGCCGGCGCCGAGATGGTGACGGAAGTCGCGCCCTATGAATTCATGAAGCTCCGGATGCTCAATGGCGCGCATTCGAGCCTTGCCTATCTCGGCTACCTCTCCGGCCATGAGACCGTGGCGGATGCCGCCGCCGATCCGCTGATTGCCGGCTTCCTCGAACGGCTCTGGGCGGAGATCATCCCAACCGTGCCGGCCCCGCCGGGTGTGGACCTCGCGGATTATGCCCGCCGGCTGCTGGAGCGGTTTCGTAACCCTGCCATCCGCCATCGCACCTGGCAGATCGCCATGGATGGTTCGCAGAAGCTGCCGCAGCGCCTGCTCGGCACCCTGCGCTGGCGGCTGGAGCGCGGGTTCCCCTGCCCCGCCATCCTGCTGGGAATCGCGGGATGGATGCGCTTCGCCACCGGTCGCGACGAAAGGGGAAAAGCCATCGACGTGCGCGACCCGCTCGCGGGCCGTTTCGCGGCGATTGCGAGCGCGGCAGGCGATGATCCCGTCGCCCTGGTCGATGGCTACATGCGCCTCGAAAGCGTTTTCGGCAGCGATCTTCCGGCACGCGACGATTTGCGCAGGGCACTCATCGCGAGCCTGGGCACCCTTGTCTCGCACGGTGCTCGCGAGACCCTTGCGCATTTTCTGAATTGGTCGCCCAATGCGGGGGCCAGCAACCAACGGTCCGGTGCATGACAAGGGCCGAGGCAAGAACGAAAAACAAAGGAGGAAAATTCATGATCACCCGCCGCGACTTGTGCCTTGCCGGCGCCGCTCTCCTGAGCGTCGGTCTGGCTTCAGCACCCGCCCTCGCCCAGACCAAGCTGAAATGGGCGCATGTCTACGAGACATCCGAAGCGTTCCACACCGAATCGGTCTGGGCCGCGCAGGAATTCGCCAGGCGCACCAACAACAAGTACCAGATCGAGGTCTTCCCGGCCTCGCAGCTCGGCAAGGAAACCGACATCAACCAGGGCCTGACGCTGGGTTCGGTGGATATCATCATCTCGGGATCGAGCTTCGCCGCCCGCTCGCATCCGCCGATCGGCGTGACCTATTACCCCTTCACCTTCCAGAGCCCGGAGCACCTGCTCGCCTACACAAAGTCTGACATCTACAAGGAGCTGACCAAGGGCTACGAGGAGAAGACCGGCCACGTGATCACCGCGACCACCTATTACGGCACGCGGCACACCACCTCGAACCGGCCGGT
>JADCCH010000247.1 GCA_020252865.1 Methylobacterium sp. | reverse complement strand
GCGCTCGAGCAGGCCGATGAGGTTCTCGCCGGCGTCACCGCGCATGCGGATCGCTTCGGCGTAGTAGCGGCGGAACTGCTTCTCGGAGATCGAGCCGTAATAGCCCTTCAGCTTCTGCTTGGCGCGGAGCTGGGTGCCGAAATCCGACATCTTGCCCTTGCGGCGCTGGCCATGCTGGCCCGGACCGTATTCACGCTTGTTCACCGGGGATTTCGGACGGCCCCAGATGTTCTCGCCCATGCGGCGATCGATCTTGTATTTCGCTTCGTGACGCTTCGACATCGTCGTTTCCTTTTGGCGGATCAGCCCGAAAACGACGGCAACCCGAACGGCAATGCCATTCAGGGGTTCCACCATCGCGTTCCAGCCAACCCGAACGGGTGAGGCCCCTAAGGGCTGAGCTTGGAACGCCCCTCCTCTCGCCTTCCCCTCCGGAGAGGTTTGGCGCGACAGACACACGAAACCGGTGCCACGGGTGCGTATCCCATCCCGGAGCAGGCTCGCGCGAGGGAGAGGGGGCTATCGCCGCTGGACGGGATAAAGTCAAGCCGGAAGCGCGAGAATCCGCTCCGCCACCGCCCGCAAGGCAGCATCCGCGCCGGGTTTTGTGGAATGGGCCTGAAACTGCCCCTGCCCCGGCGCCTCACACGCCAGCACCTGCACCACCCGCCGCGCGATGGCCGGAGCGGGATCGATCCATTCCACCGGCCAGGGCTCGAGCGCCTTCAGGCGCTCCAGCAGCAGCGGATAATGCGTGCAGGCGAGCACAATGTGATCCGTGCGTCGCCGGTCCTTCTCCACGAAACAGGGGGTGATTTCAGCCAAGATCGCCTCGTCCGGCACATTCTCGCCGCGCAGGGCCCGCTCGGCGAGGCCCGCCAGAGCCTTCGAGCCGACAAGCGTCACCTGCACGCCACTCGCGAAATGGCGGATGAGTTCGGCGGTGTAATCGCGGCTCACGGTGCCGGGTGTGGCGAGGACGGAGATGAGGCCGCTTGACGTGGCGGCTGCAGCCGGCTTGATGGCCGGAACCGTGCCCACGATCGGCATCGAAAACCGCGCGCGCAAGGCCGGCAGCACCAGGGTTGAGGCTGTGTTGCAGGCGATCACCACGCAATCCGCCGGAAAATCCGTAAGCGCCGTGCCAATCACGTCGAGCACGCCGGAGATCAGTTCATCCGGCGATAATTCGCCATAGGGAAAGCGCGCATCATCCGCGAGGTAGAGGTAATCCGCTCCGGGCAGCGCAGCACGGATCGCGCGGAACACGGTGAGGCCACCAAGCCCGGAATCAAACACGATAATGCGAGGTTTCCTGCCCATTTCTTCTGCGGCTTCGCCCATCTGCCCCGGCCTTTCGGCGAAAAACCTAGAGCACGTCTCGTTTTGATGGAATCAAAACCGTGCTCTATCTTATTGTTTTGTCGCATGTTGTTACGCAAAACCGGTATCCACTTTTGCGAGAGCATGCTCTGGCCGAGATTCGCGCGGCAACAGCAAGTTGCTCAGATCATCTTGCGGATCATCTCGATCGCGTGGGCGCCGGCGAGTGCGGCACCGCCGGCGGTCATGGAGCCGGAACCGGCCGAAGCCTCGCCCGCGAAATACAGGCGGTTCGCCACGGGCCGGGCCAGCGCCTCGCGCTGGTCGGCCTGCCCCGGCCTTGCAATCGAATAGCCCCCGAGCGCGAGCGGATCGGCACTCCAGCCCGCGAGGCGGCCGCCGCGAAAGGCCTTGCGCGCATCCGCGCCGAGGATCGCGACGAACCGGCCGAGCATGTGATCCACCGCCGCAGCCTCGCCCGAAGCGGCAACCGAACGCGCGTAATCGCCACCGAAATGCGCGATGACGAGATCGTTGCCCCAAGGCCAGAATTCGAAATTGACGAGATCGCCGTGGCTGCCGCTGTCGAAGAACTGTGTCCACGGGGATTGGCCGAACCTGGTGCCCTCGAATTTGAGTGCAAGCTTCGTGAGCGCCCCCATGCCGAGGCCGTCGAGTGCCCGGCGTGTTTCGGCCGGCAGTTCGGGCGTGAAGCGAATGGAGCCGGATTTCAGCACGTTGACCGAGACGGTGATGATCACCGCCCGTGCCGTCACGGTGCCCCGCGGTGTCTCGAGCCGCACGGCTGGTCCGGAATGATCGACCGCCGTCACCGGGGTCGAAAGCGCGATATCGAGACCCTGGCCATAGCGTTCGAGCAGGCGCCCGTAGCCGCGCGGTAGAACGAGGTCATCACCCGCATCAAGGCGCTGGTAATCGCGGATCGAAACGCGATCGGCGTCCTCGCCGAGGCTCAGCAGGGTCATGCCGCTGGCGGCCTCCGGCTGGTCCGGGCTCAGCCGGCGCGCGGCCTCGCCGAAGGACATGTCCGCGCTCGCAGGCTCGCCATCCAGCACGCCGGAGAGGCGCCAGAAGCCACCGCGCCGGCGGCTGCGTTCCTCGCCGGAAAGGCGGCGGCCATTGGAGAACACATCAAATCCGCCCCAGAGTCCGCCATCGCTGATCGCCTCGATGCCCAGATTTTTCGCGATTTCCGTCCATGGGTTGCT
>JADCCH010000246.1 GCA_020252865.1 Methylobacterium sp. | reverse complement strand
GACCTTCGTGCCGGGCAGATCGAGCGAGAGGAAAGCCGCAAGGTTCTTCTCCACCGCCACGCGGCCCACATTGAGGAAAACCGGCCGCTTCCATTCCACCCGTGATTCACTGCGTGGCGCATAAAGATCGAGATCCACCCCGCGCGACCATCGCATGAGCGGCTGGAAACCCCGCCCCCGGAGATCGTCATCGAGGGATTGCGTGGCGACGAAAATGCCATCGGACGCGTTGTGAAACCAGCGCAGGGCGGCATAGCTCGCGGCAAGCGGCACGGGCAGGCGAGCGCGCAGATATTCGGGAAAGCGGGTATGATAACTGGTGGTCAGCGGCACGTTCTGCCTCAGGGCCACCCGGCGCGCCGCAAGCCCGATCGGGCCTTCGGTCGCGATGTGGAATATATCGGGCCGGATGCGCCGGAAGGCGGCTTCCAGCCCGCCGGTTCCGACCATCGCGAGGCGGATTTCCGGGTAGCCGGGCATGGGCACGCTGCGGAACTGGTCGGGCGTCACGAAGGCGAGCTCGAGCCCGAGAGAGGGGGCGAGGTCACGCAGCTTCTGCAGCGTGCGGACCACGCCGTTGATCTGCGGCTCCCAGGCATCGGAGGCGACAAGCACGCGCATCAGGCGGCCTGCGGCAGGCCGGGCTTGGCCGGGCTGGGGGCGAGGCTTTCGGCGCGAAGTTCTTCCGTGAACCGGATGATGCGAAAGGTTCCGTCATGATCCTCGATGAGGGCGGTGCAGCTCTCCACCCAGTCCCCGCAATTCATGTAGCGCACTCCCTCGATCATCCTGTCAACGGCGTGGTGGATATGTCCGCAGATCACGCCGGCGGCGTCGTTGTTGCGGGCTTCATTGGCGAGAAAATGTTCAAAATTGCCAATGTAATTCACTGCGCTCTTCACCTTCAGCTTCGCCCAGGCCGAGAGCGACCAGTAAGGCAAGCCGAGGCGGCGGCGCACCACATTGACAATGCGGTTGCTCCGGAGCGCGAATTCGTAGCCCCAATCGCCCAGCAGCGCGAGCCAGCGGGCATGAGCCACGACCACGTCGAATTCGTCGCCATGCAATACGAGGTAGCGTTGTCCATCCGCACCTTCATGGATGGCGCGTTGCACGATCTGGATCTCGCCGAAATGCAGCCCGAGAAAATCGCGCAGGAATTCGTCGTGATTGCCGGGGATATAGATGAGCCGCGCACCCTTGCGCGCTTTATGCAGGAGCTTCTGCACCACGTCATTCTGTTCCTGCGGCCAATACCAGCCGGATTTCAGCCGCCAGCCATCGACGATGTCGCCGACGAGATAGATCGTGTCGGCATCATAGCGGCGCAGGAATTCGAGAAGCATCCTCGCCTGGCAACCCGTCGTGCCGGGATGCAGATCGGACAGGAACAAGGCTCGGAGCCGGGTCGGTTCTGAATCGGGCATTCTGCTCTCCTTCAAGGAAATCATAACAGCTTTTTGCGACATTTCGGTAGCGTTCGTTGTCACTGCGACGTCATGCGGCCGAGGCATGGGTGGTCCATGGCCGAATTCCCCTCTCTCTCCGTTGAAAGCCGTGACCCCGATCGCGGCATCATGCATCGCGCCTATCAGGCTTGGGCGCCGTTCTATGATCCGGTTTGCAGCGGGCTGTTCGAACCTTCACGCAGGCGGCTCGTCGCACTGGCCTCCATGGCGGGGCGTGACGTGCTGGAGATCGGGATCGGCACTGGCCTCAGCCTCGGCGATTATGATTCCGACATGGTGGTGACCGGCATCGACGCCTCCGACGCCATGATCGCGCGGGCGAAAATCCGCGCCGGGGCCGGCACGCGGGCGCGCATCGCGGAACTGGCGGTGATGGATGCCGAAGCCCTCGGCTTTCCCGAGCAGCATTTCGATGCCGTGGTCGCGCAGTTCCTGATCACGCTCGTGCCGAACCCGGAGAAGGTGCTCGACGAAGCCTGTCGCGTGCTCAGGCCGGGCGGGGCGCTGTTTCTCCTCAACCATTTCCGTTCGCAGAACCGGGCGCTGGCCGCGCTGGAAACCTGCGCCGCGCCGCTGATGCACCATCTCGGCCTGCGCCCGGATTTTCCCTTCGAGCGCGTGACCGACTGGGCTGCCGGCAAGCCTGATCTTTCGAACATCCTGCGCATTCCCAGTGGACCCTTCGACTGCTTCTCGATCGTGCGGATCGGCAAGGATGGCTGATCGCCCCGGGTGACGCTCGCGCGCTTTCCCGCTAGGAAGAAGGCGCGAGGGATACCATGACCACAGCAGCAAGAATCGGCATTCTCGTCAGTTCGGATCGCGCGAGCCGCGGCGAATACGAAGACAAGGGCGGCCCGGCCATTGAGGCCTATCTCCGCGAGGTGCTCACGAGCCCCTGGGAGCCGCTTTATCGTCTCGTGCCGGATGACCGGGAGACGCTTGCGGCGACCATGCGCAAGCTCGTGGACGAGGAGGGCGCAAGCCTCATCCTCACCACCGGCGGCACGGGACCCGCGCCGCGCGACGTGACGCCCGAGGCGACGCGCGATGTCTGCGAGCGCCTGCTCGATGGGTTCGGCGAGGAAATGCGCCGCGCGAGCCTGAAGGAGGTGCCCACGGCGATCCTCTCGCGGCAGATCGCGGGCATGCGGGGTGCCTGCCTGATCCTCAACCTGCCGGGCAAGCCATCGGCGATCCGCACCTGCCTCGATGCGGTCTTCGCCGCCATTCCCTATGGCATTGATCTCGTGGGTGGCGCGCGGCTGGAAACCGACCCGGCTCGGATCGTCGCTTTCAGGCCGAAATCCTGAAGCAGGCTCTCGCAAAAGTGGATACCGATTTTGCGTAACAACATCTGACAAAACAATAAGATAGAGCACGGTTTTGATTCCATCAAAACGAGACGTGCTCCAAAGCATTTTCAAGCGAAGCATGTCCCTCGCGAAGGCGGGGATGGGAACCGGTTCGCGTCAAGAAAATGCGAAAAACGAAGAATTTTCAGAGATAGGCCGAAAGGGGCCGAAGCGTATCGACCAGCCTTTCCGCCGTGAGGCCCACGCCGAATTCCGCACCGCAATGGCCATGGAGCCAGACGCCTGTGCAAGCGGCCTCGAAAGCGGGCATTCCAGAAGCGAGATGCGCGGCGATGATCCCCGCGAGCACATCGCCGCTGCCGGCGGTCGCGAGTTCCGGCCCGGCATTGGTGTTGATCGCAGCGCGGCCATCCGGCGCGGCGATGACCGAATCCGGCCCCTTTGAGACCACGATTTCCCCGCAGAGACGGGATGCGGCGCGCGCCTTCTCCACCTTGGATGCCCGAAGTTCCGAAGAAAGTGCGGCATAGGTCGGGTCCTTCGCCAGTTCCTGGCCGAAGAGACGGCCGAACTCGCCCTCATGCGGGGTCAGCACGCGGCGGGGTGTTCCCTCGCGCGGGAAATTCTCGCTTTTTCCGGCGAGAACCGTCAGGGCATCGGCGTCGAGCACGGCGGGGAGGGGGCGCGCCAGCAGGGCACGCAGCCGCGCTTCGGTGGGTTCATCCACGCCCGCAGCCGGGCCGATCACCACGCTGTCGAAGCGGTTCTCATCCAGCAGCCCCGCGAAATCCGAGGGGCCTGCCGCCTCGCGCAGCATGATCGCCGTGACATGGCTCGCATGGATGCGCAGCGCGGCCGGATCGCCGCAGAGCGTGACAGCGCCCGCGCCGGCATGGAGTGCGGCCTGCGCCGAAAGACGTGCCGCGCCCGTGCGGAATTCCGGCCCGCTCGCCACGAGAACCGCGCCGTTGCGATATTTGTGCGAGGCCGGATCACGCGGGCGGATCGCCTTGCGCCAAAGCGCGGGCGTGTTCCGGAAAAGGCGCGGTGCGGCATCGAGATGCGTGTGATCCAGGCCGATCTCGGCGATCTGCAGGGCACCGCAGAGCATCCGCCCCGGCCAGAGCCAATGGCCCGGCCTGGCCGCGAAGAAGGTGATCGTTTCGTCGGCCTCGACCACCGGCCCGGTCGGCTGGCCGGAATCCCCGTTGAGGCCGGAGGGCACGTCAACCGCGATGACATGCGAATTCCCCGCATTCAGCCGAAGAATCGCCTCGGCCGCCGGCCCTTCGATCGCACGATTGAGGCCGGAGCCGTAGAGCGCATCGATGGTCACATCCCAGCCATCGGGCATAAAGGCGGGGAGGGGGTGAACCGGCCCTGCCCAAAGGCGGGCCATCCCGGCCGCCGCGCCGTCCTTCGGGGCAGAATCCGCGAAAACCTCCACCCGATGCCCGCGCTCCGCGAGAAGGCGCGCGGCGACATAGCCATCGCCGCCATTATTGCCCGGGCCGCAGAGAATTGCGACGGATGCGCCGTTCCAGCGCGATCCCGCGAGGCAGGCGGCGATCGCCCGCCCGGCCTGCTCCATCAGGCGCAAGACGGGCAGGCCGGCTGCTTCCGCGCGTGCATCGGCTGCGCGTGCATCGGCATTGGTGAGGAGAAATTCCGGCTGTTCGATCATGGCCATTTCCCAGGGGTGGCATGAACCGGCCGCGCTGGCCAGAGGCTTGGTGCCCGCGTTTGATGCACGAGGATACGAGCTTGCCGAAATCGCGCGCGCGGCGCTTGAAATTCGGATGAAACCCGCCTAAACGGCCCGCCAAGTTGCGCCGGAACCTCCGTCGCGTCTGTCTTAACGCGCCAGCAGCAGGGAAACCACGATGGCCAAGGAAAAGTTCAACCGTTCGAAGCCGCATTGCAACATTGGCACGATTGGTCACGTTGACCATGGGAAGACGTCACTGACGGCTGCGATCACGAAGGTTCTGGCGGAGACGGGCGGCGCGACGTTCACGGCGT
>JADCCH010000245.1 GCA_020252865.1 Methylobacterium sp. | reverse complement strand
TGCCGCGTGCCGGTCTCGAACCTGCTCGGCAAGGAAGGCCAGGGCTTCACCATCGCGATGAACGGGCTCGATGGCGGGCGGCTCAACATTTCGGCTTCGGCCTTGGGTGGCGCGCAGGCGGCCTTCGACAAGGCGAAGACCTACCTTTCCGAGCGGGTCGCCTTCGGCAAGAAACTGCAGGATTTTCAGGCCCTTCAGTTTCGCCTCGCCGATATGGCGATCGACCTCGAAGCCGCGCGCATCTTCCTCTATGCGGCCGCGAGCGCCTATGACCGCAAGGAACCGGATGCCACGATGCGCTGCGCGATGGCGAAGCGTTTCGTGACCGAAACCGCCTCGGGCGTCGCGGATCGCGCGTTGCAGCTCCTCGGCGGCTACGGCTACTTGCAGGATTACGGCATCGAGAAGATCGTGCGCGATCTGCGCGTCCACCAGATCCTCGAGGGGACCAACGAGATCATGCGGATGATCGTGGCACGCAATCTGCTCGGCACGCGCTGACCGGCATGATCGACTTCAATTCCGCGCTGCTGATTCTCGCCGGCATTGCCGGATTGTGGTTCGCCACGCGCTTCCTCTACCGGCCAAAGGGGTCTTCAGGCGGGATCGGCGGCATGTTCAGGCGCGAGGCGGCGGAAACGGTGCCGGGCATCGGGCTCGAAGCCCTGCGCTCGCTCTCGGATGATCTCGTCAGCTTCGCGCGGAACGAAGTTGCCCTTCGGGGGATCATCCTCGCGGGGCCCTTCGTGGCGCGGCAGGCCAATGCCGACTCGGATGTGACGGCCATTCTCATCTCGAATGACCTCACGGGGCAGGATGATGCGGCCTATTTGCGCCGCTGGCCCTATATCCGGCGGGGGCATGATCTGCGCGACCAGCGCGTCGAACGCGTGCCGGGCGGGCTCATCCATCACCTCACCTTGCGCGGTGCGCCGCCGGTGGTGCTGGCCTTCATCGAGGTCCATGCCCCGCTGCCGCCCGCGCTGGAATCAGCGCTCGAACAGGGTGCCACCCATATCGATATCGGAACCGGAGACGCGGAAGCCTTGCTCAACCGCTGGAACATCCGGGTGACCAAGCGGGGAGAGAAGAAATGACGACAATCGCAGTGATCGGGCTCGGCAATATGGGCGGCCCCATGGCGCAGAACCTCGTGAAGGCGGGTCATGCCGTCACGGGCTTCGACCTATCGCCGGCAGCCATCGAGGAGGCTCGGGCGGGCGGTGTCGCCATCGCGAGGAGTGTCGCGGAAGCCGTGAAGGGTGCGGAGGCGATCGTCACCATGTTGCCGGCCGGCAAGCATGTCCGCGCGGTCTGGGCGGAAATCGTCGGCATCGCCGGCAAGGGGACCCTGCTCATCGATTCCTCGACAATCGATGTCGAATCTGCCCGCGCGGTGCATGCGCAGGCGGAAGCTGCCGGTCTCGTGCCGGTCGATGCCCCGGTCTCCGGCGGAGTGGGCGGGGCAAAGGCGGCCACGCTGACCTTCATGTGTGGCGGCGCGGATGCGGCCTTTAACCGCGCGAAGCCCCTGCTCGAAGCCATGGGAAGGAAGATCGTGCATTGCGGCGGGGCAGGCGCGGGGCAGGCGGCGAAGATCTGCAACAACATGATCCTCGGCATTTCGATGATTGCGGTTGGCGAGGCTTTCGTGCTGGCCGAGAAGCTGGGCCTTTCGCATCAGGCCTTGTTCGATGTGGCCTCCACCTCCTCCGGCCAGTGCTGGAGCCTCACCACCTATTGCCCGGTGCCCGGCCCGGTGCCGACAAGCCCCGCGAATAATGGCTACAAGCCCGGTTTCGCGACCGCCCTGATGCTGAAGGACCTGAAGCTGAGCCAGGATGCGGCCGCCGCCGCCGGCGCGACCACGCCGATGGGCGCGCTGGCGACGCAACTCTACGGGCTTCATGCGGCCTGGGGCGAGGGTGGCGCGGATTTCTCCGGCATCATCGAATTGATCCGCGGGAAATCCGACTGACTTCGCGCCTCGCGCATTTGCTTCCCGCGAACGGGCTAGAGCATGCTGTGTTCAGACGGAAGCACATCATGCTCTTATCTTATTATTATCGCATGCTTTTTTTTGAAAAACCGGATTCCACTTTTTCACAGCATGCTCTAATCGCCGCCCTCGCCAGGACATGCTTCGGCTGGAATCGTGCTACCCGTTCCAAACCGAGAAGACGCGATCCAGCTCCGGCTTCGGCTTTGCCGGCGGCCATTCCGTCGATGTACCCATGGCGATGAGGCAGGTGAGGTGCTCGTTGGCACCCAGCAGGAAGCCCTCGCGCATCGCTTTGGTCCCGAGGAACTTGCCCGAGCGCACGGCGGCCGCGAAACCCGCAGCCTGCACGGCGAGCAGCACGTTTTCCAAGGCGCAGCCCACGGCGAGCCACTGGTCGGAGGCCGTGATCTTCGGATGCTCGGCGTCGATCCGCCCGATCAGCGCCAGGATTTCCGGGCCCTGATGTGCCTTTTCGCGGGCGCGCTCGATCTCGGATGCGGCAATGTCGGGCTGCAGCTCGCGGCTCGAGGCTTCCAGCAGGTCGGCCAGCCGATCGCGGGCGGAATCCGCGATGCGCAGAAACCGGAACGGCACCAGCCGGCCATGATCCGGGGCCTGCGCTCCGGCCTTCACGATGGCCTGCAGCGTCATCGCGTCGGGGCCGGGGGCCGCCAGGGCGCGTGCACTGCCGGAACGGCGGGCCATCAGCCCGGAATAGAGAGGATGGACAGTGACGGACATGCGGATCTCCCGGTTGTTCTGTTCCAGCTAGGTCGCGCAGCAGGCTCCAGCAAGTCCCATCCTGTTCTTTTCGGGGTGCCGGATTTGTCGCGGGTGTTGCCATAAGCATACAGCATCCTTCAACTGCTTCTGTGCATAGTTTTGCCTTAGGGCGTTTTACGCAGTGACTTGAGGGCCATGACAACCAATGACCACCGCGTGTCCGGCACGTTGACAGATCCGGCCGCCGATGCTGCAGCGGTGCTGTTGCGACTGGGATTTGCGATCTTCGCGCTCGTCATCCCTTCGGCGACGCTGATGTCGCGCTGGGTGATCGTGGTGCTTGTGCCGATCGGCGCGGTGCTCATCATCCTGTCTTCGCTGCTCCGCGCCGATTCCGCGCGCCTGACGGATCGTGCGCTCACGCGCCTCGCCAGCGGTCCGGGCCTGGCTTGCCTGCTGCTCGTGAGTTGGGCGCTGGTTTCCCTGCTCTGGACGCCCGTGCGGGGCGAGGCGGTGGAAAAGCTGTTCAAGCTGCTCGGCGTGGTCTCGCTCGGGTTCTTCGCGGTCATCGCGCTGCCGCAGCGCATGCGTGCCACCAATCTGCATCTGATTACCATCGGTGTTGCCCTCGGTGCGACGCTGATCCTCGTCGGCAGCGTTTCGGCGCTTCTTGGCCAGCCTCTCCTGCGCTTTCCGCGGGCGACGCCCGAGCGGGTCGTGATCCTACTCACGGTTCTGGGCTGGATCGGCGCGGCATGGCTGCTGATCAAGAACCGCACGGGGATGGCTTTCGCACTGATGGTGCTGGTGATCGCCGCCATCGCGCTGGGCCCCAACCGGGCGGCCTTCGGCTCGCTGGCGGCAAGCCTTCTGGTGCTCGGCCTGGCCTGGAACCGCCCGGAGGCGGCAGGCCGCATTGTCGGCCTTGCCATGGCTGCCGCCATTCTGCTGCTCCCCTTCGCCAGCGCCTTCGGAAGCCAGCTGGGCATGGCAGGGTTGGAGCGCTGGTGGCAGATGATCCTCGATGAGCCCCTGCATTTCCTCACCGGCCGCGGCTTCGACGCCGGCAACGCAGCGCGGGTCATCGGGGTGATCGGCCCTGAACTTCCGGTGAGCCTCATCAGCGACTTGTGGTTCGATCTCGGCGTCCTGGGCGCGCTGTTCTTCGCGATCGCCATCGCCCGGGCCTTCATTGCGGCAGGAAAGCTTGGCTATGAGCTTGCCCCGGCGACGCTCGCTGCCCTGTCCGCCGCAACGACCTTCGCGCTCTTCGACCGCAACGCGACGCAGACTTGGTGGTTCCACGGCCTCGCCGTCTTCGCCATCGTTCTGATGTCGGTCGAGCGCGGGCGCTACCGCACCGTGCGTCCCCGCGCCGAAATCAATCCCTGATCATTCCGCCGCGCTGGCCTGCGGCGTGAGCGCGTGGCAGGCTGCATCCTCGCGAAAGACCGGCCTCTCGCGCGAGCAGATCGGCATCGCGATGGGACAACGCGGATGGAAGGTGCAGCCCGTGGGCGGGTTGATCGGGCTTGGCACCTCGCCCTGAACCGGAACGCGATCACGGCCGATTTCCGAGAGGTTGGGCACGGCATCGATCAGCAGGCGCGTGTAAGGGTGCTTCGGCGCGAGAAAGAGCGCATCGCTCTCCTGCACTTCCACGAGACGCCCGAGATACATCACGCCGATACGATTCGCCATGTGCCGCACCACGGCGAGATTGTGCGAGATGAAGAGAATGGTGAGACCCAGCCGCTCCTGCAATTCGCGCATCAGGTTCAGGATCTGCGCCTGCACGCTCACGTCGAGCGCGGAAGTGGGTTCGTCGCAGACGATGAATTCCGGCTCGGAGGAAAGGGCGCGGGCAATCGCGATGCGCTGGCGCTGGCCGCCCGAGAACTGGTGCGGATACTTGTCGCTATCCCTGGGGGAGAGGCCCACCAGATTCAGCAGCTCGGCCACGCGGTTGGCCCGGCTGGCGGCGTCGGCGCGGGCACCGGAGCGGGCGCGGGTGACGATCATCGGCTCGGCGATGATATCCGCCACGCGCCAGCGGGGATTGAGGGAGGCATAGGGATCCTGGAAAATCATCTGTACCATGCCGGGGCGCGGCCGCTCGCCCTCGGGCACGCCCGCGAAGCGCACCGTGCCGCCGCTGGGCTGCAGAAGGCCGACCACCATCTTCGCCACGGTGGATTTGCCGGAGCCGGATTCACCCACCAGCGCGAAGGTCTCGCCCTTGTTGATGGAGAACGACACCTCATCCACCGCCGTCAGCAGCTGGCGCGGCTCGCGGGCGATGAAGCGCTCGAGCCAGGGCTTCGAGACATCGAAGAGGCGGCGGAGGTTGGAAATCTCGAGGATGGGCTCGCTCATGCCGGCACCTCGGCTTCGGAACTGGCGAGCCAGCAGGCGGCACGCGAGGCGCCGGCCTGAACCAGTTCCGGCCGGTCGGTCGCGCAGCGCGGAATGGCGATCGGGCAGCGGGGCTGAAAGGCGCAGCCCTTGGGAATCGCATCAAGACGGGGCATCGCGCCGGAGATCTGCGTCAATCGTTTCACCCGCGTATCGAGCGCCGGAATGGCACCCATCAGGCCGCGCGCGTAAGGATGACGCGGATGGCGGATGACCTCCGCCACCGGGCCGATTTCCACGATGCGCCCGGCATACATGACCGCCACGCGATCGGCTGTCTCTGCGATCACGCCCATGTCATGGGTGATCAGCATCACCGAGGTACCGCGCGTGCGACAGAGCCGTTTCAGCAGCGTGATGATCTGCGCCTGGACACTGACATCGAGCGCGGTGGTGGGCTCATCCGCGACGATGAGATCCGGCCCCGCAGCCAGCGCAAGCGCAATCACCACGCGCTGACGCATGCCGCCGGAAAACTCATGCGGATAGCCATCGATGCGCTTCTCGGGCGCGGGGATGCCGACTTCCGTGAGGAGTTCGATGGCTCGCTGGCGCGCTTCCGACTTCGAGAGCGGCAGATGCTCCTGCAGGGTTTCGATCAGCTGGTCGCCGATGCGGAAGACCGGGTTCAGCGAGGTGAGCGGGTCCTGGAAGATCATGCCGATCTTCCGGCCGCGGATGGCGCGCATCTCTTTCGGCGGCAGGTTGTCGATCCGCTGGCCATTGAGGCGGATTTCTCCGCCCGTGATGCGGCCAGGTCGCTCGACAAGCCCGATGATCGCCGTGCCGGTGAGCGATTTTCCCGCACCACTCTCGCCCACCACGCCCAGCACCTCGCCGCGCGCGATCGAGAAGGATACGCCATCCAGCGCGCGCAGCGTGCCGCGACGCGTGGCGAAATCAAGCGTGAGGCCCGAGACCTCCAGAACGGTTTTCCCGGCCATCACCGCAGCCTCGGGTTCAGCGCATCGCGCAGCCAGTCCCCCAGCAGGTTGATGGCCAGCGCGAGGATGACAAGCGTGAGCGCGGGGAAGAGCAGGATCCACCATTCGCCGGAGAACAGGAATTGCTGGCCGACGCGGATGAGCGTGCCGAGCGACGGCTGGGTGGGTGGCATGCCCACGCCGAGGAAGGAGAGCGTTGCCTCCTCGATGATGGCCAAAGCGAGGTTGATGGTGGCGATCACGGTCACCGGACCCATCACATTCGGCAGGATGTGCTTGAGCATGATGAGCAGGGGCGAGCGGCCGATGACGCGCGCGGCCTGCACATATTCCTTGTTCTTCTCCACCAGCGTGGAACCGCGCACGGTGCGTGCATATTGCGCCCAATTCGAAAGTCCGATGGCGAGGATCAGAAGGATCAGCGTCGCATCCTCCTGCTGGCTGGGCGGAATGATGCCGCGCGCCACCCCGAAGATGAGCAGCGCGATGAGGATCGCGGGAAAGGAGAGCTGGACATCCGCGACGCGCATGATCACGGCCTCGGTCTTGCCGCCGATATAGCCCGCCATCAAGCCCAGAAAGACACCGATCACCGCCGAGAACAGCACCGAGGCCGCACCCACCAGCAGCGAGACCTGCGTGCCATAGAGCACGGCGGAGAACATGTCCCGGCCCTGGCTGTCCGACCCGAGGAGGAAGGTTTTCCCGGTGAATTCATTGACCTTGCCCGGCGCGGTGAGGCCATCCATCAGGTTCAGCGAGGCCGGGTTGAAGGGGTCCTGCGGCGCATAAAGCGGCGCGAGGATCGCCCCGAAGATCATCACCAGCGAGACGATGGCCGAGACGATGGCCACCGGCGAATGCCGGAACGACCACATCACATCGCTTTCCCAGATGCGCTGGAAGCGCGAGGGTTCGGCGGAGTTGCGGGGCACATCGGCCATTTCAATGCCCCTTCGCCGTGCGGCCGCCCGAACGCAGCCGAGGGTCGAGCAGGAAATAGAGGAGATCGACAATCAGGTTGGTGATCACGAATACGCCTGCCACGAACATCAGGTAGGCCGCCATCACCGGAACATCGGCGAATTGCACGGCATTGACGAAAAGTGCACCGAGGCCCGGCCACTGGAACACCGTCTCGGTGACAATCGCGAAGGCGATGACCGAGCCGAGCTGCAGGCCCGCAATCGTCACCACCGGAACCAGCGTGTTGCGCAGGGCATGGCGCAATTCGATGACACGTTCACCAAGGCCGCGGGCTCGCGCGAAGCGGATGAAATCCGCGCGCATGACCTCGAGCATTTCGGAGCGCACGAGCCGCATGATGAGCGTGAGCTGGAAGAAAGCGAGCGTGAGGACCGGCATGATCAGCGATTTCCGCCCGCTTTCGGTGAGGAGCCCCGTGCTCCACCAGCCAATCTTCACCGTTTCGCCCCGCCCGAAAGAGGGCAGCCAGCGCAATTCCACCGCGAAAATGTAGATGAGCCCGATGCCGATGAGGAAGGTGGGCAGCGAGACGCCGATCAGGCTGATCGACATGATGGCGTTCGAAAGGAACCCGGTGCGGTTGATCGCGACATAGACGCCCAGCAGCACACCCGCCACGGTCGCCACCAGCGCCGAGAGCACAGCCAGCTCGACCGTGGCCGGCAACCGTTCCCTCATCAGATCCGAAACCTTGCGGGCCTGCCGGTAGGAGACCCCGAATTCGCCTTGAGCCGCATTGCCCATGAAGCGGGCGAATTGCACGGGCCAGGGATCATTCAGGCCAAGGCGCTCGGAAAGCTCCTGCCGGTCCTGAAGGGTGGCTTCCTGCCCAAGCATGTTGGCGATCGGATCGCCCACGAAGCGAAACATCGAGAACGCAATGAAGGCAACCGCGACGAGCACAAGAAGGCCCTGCGCGAGAGAGCGAACGGCATAAGCGAACATGGCGCTCCGACAATCAGGAAAAGGGCGGCGGCACCCTCGGTATGCCGCCGCGCCGGGTGAGTCAGGAACGCTTGAAGGACACGAACTTCAGCTTCGGCTGGTTTGACACATCCACCGGAATGTCGAGATCGCTCTTCATGCCGTAGGCGAGGGTCTGATGATGCAACGGGATATAGAGGGCTTCTTCCTTCAGGCGACCCCAGATATCCGCAATCGTGGCATTGCGCTTGGCGATATCCGTTTCCGAGGACAGCGTCTGGATCTTGCTGTCGATCTCGGCATTGGAATATCGGAGCGCATTCCAGCTGCCGCGCGAACCGGCCCGGGTGTGGTAGAGGAACGAGAAGACGTAATCCGAATCGAAGGTCGGCACGCCCCAGCCGAGCATGAAGAAATCGGTCTCCGGCGGCTGCTTCTGGATCAGCGTGAAGTGGATGGACTTCGACTGGCTGACCAGGTTCACCTTGACCCCGATCGCGCCCCACATGCCGACAGCAGCCTGGCAAATGGCCTCGTCGTTCACGTAGCGATCATTCGGGCAATGCAAGGTGGTCGAGAACCCGTTGGGGTAGCCGGCATCCGCGAGCAGCTTGCGCGCGGCGGCCAAATCCACGGCGGGAGCGGCATCGAGTTCCTTGGTCCAGCCATTCACGAAGGGCGGCATGATGACGCCCGTCGGCACGCTTTCACCCCGCATCACCACACGCTGGATGGCCGTGCGGTTCAGCGCCATGTTCATGGCCTGGCGCACGCGCTTGTCGGCGAAGGGGTTCTTGCCCTCGACATTGTCAGTCTTCAGATCGGCATCACCCACATTGAAACCGAAGAAGATGGTGCGGTTCTCCGGTCCGGAATTGACCCGCAGCTTGCGATCCTGCCTGAGGCGCTCGATATCCTGCACCGGCAGATCCTGCACGAAATCGATCTCGCCCGAGAGCAGCGCGGCAATGCGCGTCGCATCCGCCTTGATGGGCGTGTAGATGACTTCCGTCACCTCAAGCGGCACTTCCGCCTTGCCCCAGTAATTGTCGTTGCGCTTCAGCACGGTCTTCACGTCCGGCTCGCGGCTGACCAGTGAGAACGGGCCCGTGCCATTGGCATTGCGGACCGCGAAGTTCTCTTCCCTGTTCTTGAAGTCCTGAACCTTGGTGGCGTTGTTCTTCTCGGCCCAGCCCTTGTCCATCATGAACAGGTCGCCCAGGTTGTTGGGCAGCAGGGGGTTGGGCCCCTTGGTCTTGATGCGCACCGTGTGCTGATCGACCTTGCTCACGCTGTCGATGGAGGTCAGCAGGCCCTTCATGTCCGAGGTGGGCTGCATGGCGCGCTCGAGCGAAAAGACCACGTCATCCGCATCGAAATCGGCGCCGTCATGGAACTTCACACCGGTCCGGAGCTTGAACTCCCAGACGGTTGGATCGGAGGTGACGCTCCAGCTCGTCGCCAGCGCCGGC
>JADCCH010000244.1 GCA_020252865.1 Methylobacterium sp. | reverse complement strand
GCTGCGGCTGGTTCGATGCGGTGATTGCGCGGCAGATGATCAAGATCAACGGCATCAACGGCATCGCGCTGACGAAGCTTGATGTGCTCGATGGCCTGCCGGAGCTCAAGGTCTGCACAGGCTATCGCCTCGATGGCCAGGTGATCGAGCATCTTCCGGCAAGCGAATCGGCACAGAAGCGGGTGGAACCGGTCTACGAGACGATTCCGGGCTGGTCGGGCTCCACGGCGGGTGCACGCTCCTGGGCGGATCTTCCGGCCGAGGCCGTGAAATATGTGCGTCGCATCGAGGAGCTCATCGGGGCGCCCGTGACACTGCTTTCCACAAGCCCCGAGCGCGATGATACGATCCTGATGAAAAATCCGTTCGAGGGCTGATTCGAAAGCGCCCATGACCGATTATTATCCCCTTCTCACGCGCGCCATCGCCACGCTGCCGGATCGCGATCCGGCCAGGCGGCAGGCCATCTATCAGCGGGCGAGAGAAGCGCTCGAACGGCAATTGCGCAGCCTCGATCCTCCGCTGGGCGAGGAGGAAATCCTCAGGGAGACCCTCGCGCTCGATGACGTGATCCTGCGCATCGAGGCGGATTTCACGGCACTGCCGTCTCAGCCGATCCTCGCCGAGGCGTCGGCGGAACGATCGGGCCCATCGGTGGAAGGACCGGCAAACGCCGCGCGGCTGTCGGGGATGGCAGAAGGCGGTGAGGCGGCGATGGCCTTGCAACCCCCGCTTTCGCGAGGGCAGGGACGGCCACGCATCGCCAGCCGCGAGGAGACCGAGAAGGGCCGGAGAAAGCTCGGCTTCTGGGCTGTTGCCGGTGGCGCGGCCATCACCGTCATGGGCACCTTCGCCTATCTCAAGAAGGAAGAACTGGCCCACTTCAAGCAGGGCGGCATTCCGGTGGTGGAAGCCACGCAGCCCATCGATAGCGACGCCGCGAAGCGCGAGGGCCGGCTCTACTCGGCTCCGGCAGAAAGGCCACCCGCGAGCCCGCCGGCCGCCACCAGCGGCACGGCTTCCGCTCCCGTCGAGGCGCGCCCGCCGGCCCCTGTCGCGAGCCGCGCCTTCATGGTGCTGGAGACGCAAGGGACGGCACCGAGCCAGTTCGAAGGCGTCGCCAACTGGAGTTTTGTGGTCGATCCGGCTTCCCGAACGGGAGAAAAGGTGCTGCGCGTGCAGGTGGAATATGCCGGTGCCGGCCTCTCCATCGACATGATTCTCTCGCGGAACACCGACAAGACAATTCCGGCCTCGCATACCTTCTTCGTCACCTTCAATCCACGCAACGCCATGCCGCCCGTCCGCGAAATGAGCCCGATCGAGTGGCGCGAGCTTGAAAGTCAGACCGGACCAGCCCTCGCCGGGCCGCTGGTGCCGATCCAGGACAATGTGTTCCTGATGGGCCTCGACAAAAGCGAGGCCGCCATCCAGCGGAACTTGGACCTGATCCGCCTGCAGCGCTGGATGGTGTTTGACGTGCGCCTCGCCACGGGGCGTCGCGCAGCCTTTCTGATCGAGAAGGGCCCGCCCGGCGAACGCGCGGTGAACGAGGCGCTTCCGGCCTGGAAGTGATGGTCGCTCTCATAGTGTTTTCAAGCGAATTGGGAACCGCTTGATTGGAAAGGCTCTAGAGCGCGCCACCAGCTTTTCGCGAAGCCCCGTCGGCAATGCATCGATGCTTGTCATGTTCCTGAGCGCGCAACAGGCCAAGGAGAGAATCGGCTGGTTCTTGATGAAGGCGCGGAGCCGCTCGTCGATCCGATCGAACCGCCTGGCCTGCCTCACCTCCTGAGACAAGAAGAGCGCCTTGCGGCGCTCTTTTCATGGCGAAAACCGGCATGAGGTTCAGTGCACGGATTCGATCTCGCGGATGTTCTTCATCACTGCCTGCTGCACCTTCTCGAAGGCGCGTGCCTCGATCTGCCGCACACGCTCGCGGGAGATGCCGAACTCCTCCGAAAGCGCCTCCAGCGTCAGCGGCTCGTCGAGCAGGCGACGGGCCTCAAAGATGCGGCGCTCGCGTGCATTGAGCGCGGAGAGCGCCTGCCCCAGGGCCAGATGGCGGTTCTCGTTCTCTTCGGAACGGGCAACCAGCATTTCCTGGTTGTCGCTCTCGTCCACCAGCATGTCCTGCCATTCGGAGGTGGAATCCTCCTTCATGGAGACATTGAGCGAGGAATCGCCGCCGAGCCGGCGGTTCATCTCCACCACCTCGTGCTCTTCCACGCCGAGACGGGTGGCGATGAGCTTCACCTGATCGGGGCGCAGATCGCCCTCGCCCAGCGCCGAGAGCTTGCTCTTTGCCTTGCGCAGGTTGAAGAACAGCTTCTTCTGGTTCGCGGTGGTGCCCATCTTCACGAGCGACCAGGAACGCAGGATGTATTCCTGGATCGACGCCTTGATCCACCAGATCGCGTAGGTCGCGAGGCGGAAGCCCTTGTCAGGGTCGAAGCGCTTCACAGCCTGCATCAGGCCGATATTGCCTTCGGAAACGACATCCCCCATGGGCAGGCCATAGCCGCGATAGCTCATCGCGACCTTGACCACGAGACGAAGATGAGAGGTAACGAGCCGGTGCGCGGCGCGCGGGTCCTCATGCTCCTGATAGCGCTTGGCAAGCATGAATTCCTCTTCCGGCTTGAGGACCGGAAAACGACGCACTTCGGTGATGTATCGGGAAAGACCACCCTCACCCGACAGGACGGGCAAAGCGACGTTGGACATTTTTCCTCCTTCGGGCCCCAGAATGGCGACCCAGATCATCGCGGTGCAACACCCACGACGGCACAATGTTTATAGCACATCGCGCTCGTGGCAAAAGCAAGGCAGAAATCACGCTTGCGCGATTGGCCTTGCGTTGGCTGCCTCTGCCATCCACCTCGGGCAAGGTCTAAGGGCCGAAAAGTTCCCGCTCCAGGGCCCTGAAATCCGGCGGTGGCTTTGTCTCGAAGCGCAATTCCTCACCTGTGACCGGGTGCTCGAAGGCGAGCAACTCGGCGTGAAGCGCCTGCCGGGCAAGCTTCGCCAGCGCGGATCGCGCGCCGGGCGCGAGATGCGGCTCGCGCGTCCGGAAGCCCGAGCCATAAAGCGCATCGCCCAGCAGCGGGTGCCCGATATGGGCGAGATGCACACGGATCTGGTGCGTGCGCCCGGTTTCGAGGCGGCAGGAGACGAGGCTCGCCACCGCCTTCGCCGCACCCGCACTCTCATCGAGCACCTGATAATGCGTGATG
>JADCCH010000243.1 GCA_020252865.1 Methylobacterium sp. | reverse complement strand
TCGACGTGGAGGCGGGTGCCCTGCGCGTGGGCGAATTCCTGGGTTCGGGCGACGAAGCCCCGCCGCCGCGGGCGAAGCTCAACTGAGAAGTCAGCGTCGTGATGGCCGGGCCATGTCCGGCCATCACGGCTCATAGCCCATTCCCTTGGGGACAGGCTTCCTCTACAGGGGGTGCCATGTCGCTTGTCACGGTCGCGCCGGCGCTTTTCGTTCTCATCTGGTCCACCGGCTGGATCGTCGCGAAATATGCGGCGTCCTTCGCCGATCCGCTGTTCTTCCTGGTCATCCGCTTCGCCTGTGCTTTCGTGCTGATGGCGCTGATCGCCCTTGTCTTCCGGGCAGAATGGCCGCGCAACCGGGCGGCCTATGGCCATGCCATGCTGAGCGGCGTTCTGCTGCATGCCATCTACCTCGGTGGAGTGTGGTGGGCCGTGGCCCATGGGCTGCCGGCCGGCGTCTCCGCGCTGATCGCCGCGATCCAGCCCTTGATGACGGCGGCGCTCGCGGCCCGCCTTGGCGGCGAAAGGCTTGGCGCCCTGCAGCTTTCGGGCATCGCGATCGGGTTCCTCGGCGTGATGGGGGTGATTGCGCCGAAGCTCGCGGGGCTTTCGGCCGGGACGCTCGAGAGCCTTGCCGGACCGGTTGTCATCAACGGGATCGCGATGATCGCGGTGACGCTCGGCACCTTCTACCAGAAGCGTTACATCGCCTCGGGTGACCTGCGCGTGGTTTCCACCCTGCAATATGCCGGCGCCTTCCTCGCGCTGCTGCCGCTCACGCTGCTTCTGGAATCCTTGCGCTTCGAGAGCCGTTGGGAGACCTGGGCGGCGCTCGCCTGGTCGGTGATCCCGCTTTCGCTGGGTGCGATCGGCCTGATGCTGATGATGATCCGCCGTGGCGCGGTGTCGAAGGTTGCGGCGCTGATCTACCTCATCCCGCCCGCGGCAGCGATCGAGGCCTATCTGATGTTCGGTGAAACGCTTACCGTTCTGCAGATCGGATTCATGGTGCTGACCGCTTCTGGTGTGTATCTCGCCACCCGGCCCGCCAAGCCGGCCTGACAGACGGCAAGGACTCCCCCCGATGACAATGCCCCCTCAGCCTTCCGCAACCACCGGCCCGCCCCTTCATCCGGCCATGTCCTGGCGCGGGCTCGCGCTGCTGCCGGTCGCGATCCTGCCGTCGCTTTTCGCGAGCGTGATCGGCCAGCTCTTCACAGCCGTGGGGATGGTGAGCTGGTATCGCAGCTTGCAGAAGCCGTTCTTCAACCCGCCGGACATCGTGTTCCCGATCGTCTGGACCTTTCTTTATGCGCTGATGGCCGTGGCCTTCTGGCGCATCCTGCGGGCGAGACCGGAGGCAGGACCGAAGAATGCGGCCATCCTCGCCTATCTCGGGCAGATGGTGCTGAATATCGGCTGGTCCTATGTGTTCTTCGGCCTGCGGTCCACCCTGGGCGGGCTCGTGGTCTCGAGCGCCATGGTCATCGCGATCGGCTTCACCATCCGCCTTTTCCAGCGGCTCGACCGCGCGGCGGGGATCGCGCACTACCCCTATTTCGCCTGGGTCGTCTTCGCGACCGTGCTGAACGCCACGATCGTCAGGCTCAATCCGGGAACCTGATCAGGCGCCGGGAATGCGCCGGGCGATCACCTCGCGCATGATGCGGCGGAAATCCCCCAGCGGGAAGGGCTTGATGAGCACGTCATCGACGAGGCCCTCGAGCTCTTTCGCGCGTTCGCGCTGCTCGGCGTAACCGGTCATCAGCACGATGGGAAAGCCCGGTCTCTTCGCGGCGACCGCGAGGGCCAGCTGGATGCCATCCATCACCGGCATGCGGATATCGCTGACCATCAGGTCGAAGCCGGTCTCGTCTTCCGTGAAGGTTTCGAGCGCATGGGCGCCATCGCTTGCCTCCGTCACGGCATGGCCATCGAGTGCCAGCGCGCGGGCCAGCGGCGCCCGCACCGCCTCGTCATCATCCACCAGAAGAATGCGAACCATGCTGACGAACCTTCAGGCCTCGCCTTCCACAACGCCGATAAAAGGCAATTGGCGCAATTGATGCGCGACGTCCATCCCATAGCCCACCAGAAAATGGTCCGGCGCATCGAAACCCACGAAATCGGCCTCGAACTGCACCGCGCGCTTCATGGGTTTCTCGACCAGCACGGCCGTGAGCACCCGCCTTGCGCCCCGCGCGATCAGCAGGTCCTTGGCGAAGGCGAGCGTGCGGCCCGATTCGAGGATGTCGTCGATCAGCAGCACGTCTCGGTCATCGACCTTGTTGTCGATGTCCTTCACCACGGTCACCTGGCCGGAGGAGACGGTGCCGGAATGATAGCTCGCGAGCTGCATGAACTCGATGGAGGGTGCGAGCCCGGCCTCGTGCAGCTGGCGCACGAGATCGGCCGCGAAGATGAAGCTGCCGCGCAGGATGGCGATGACCAGCAGGTTCCGTGGTGCGGATTTCACGATCTCCGCCGCCAGCTCGCGGTTGCGTCTGGCGATCGCCTCCTCCGAGAACAGGACGCGGATGCGCCAGGCATCGATGACGACGTGGTCGGATTTGGCTTGAGCGTTCAAGGCGGGTTCCTGCCTCTGCCGAAGGGCGCATGCGGGCCTTTCGGACATGTGAAGGGATCAGCGAATGGCCGCGACGATATCGTCTCTTGCAACAAAGCGCACCATCACTTGTGTCGCATCTTTCGGCGGACTCGCAAGGCGCCGGCGGAATTGCGTTTTCTCGCCGGCGGCCAACTCGGCATTGTCCGCCGCGACGGTCCAGACATAGATCTGCTGGCCCTCCGCATTGTGAAGCGAGAGGCGGATGACCGGCACGGTTTGACGCGCGCGGGTGATGTTGAAGATCTGGCCCGAGATCTCGAGCATCTCGCGATGGTCTTCCATCACGATCTGGCTGCGCACGCCACGGATCTCGAGCCCCGTGGAATTCACCTCGAGGCCCACCATCTCGAAATAGGGCGCAAGCCCCGGTGCGATCCGGACAGTCTCATGCCGGAAGATCGTGAGCGCCATGAGCGTGCCAATGCCGGTGGCCGCGACCACGCCAAGGGCGGGCACCAGCCGGAAGGCCGGCCGTGCCGGATTGGAACGCTTGCGGCCCTCCGGCTCTGCCGCCGCGGCACCGGCCAATGCGACAGCGGCGATCATTGCCGCATCCTGCCCGCCATCGAGCGGATCTGCCGTGGAATTCCTGGATGCGCTTTGGGGTGGTGCGAGGTCAGCCGCATCCGCGATAGCCGGCTGCGGCTTGGGCTCAGCGGGCGCGTCGGCGAAAAGCGCGTCGAGGTCGTCCTGCCCCATGGCGGCATTCAGGTCGACATCGGCATCCCCGCCCATCGCCTCATCCATCCCGGAGGCGGGCACAACCGGGGGCTCCTCGGGATCACCGATCAATGCATCGCCGCCCTCGGGCCAGTCGATCTGCGCGGCGACGGCACCGGCATTCTCGACAGGATTGCCGGGCGGCGCGGGCGAATCAGTTGCTTCGCTTGCCTGGAAAACCGTGCGGCACGAGGCGCATCGCACTTTGCGCGGCCTGCCCCCCAACACGGAAGGCGACACTTCATGCATGGAATCGCAGTTCGGGCAGCGAATGCGCATCATCGCGAGGGTTCTTCCGCTCAGGCCCGTTCCAAAGGGGTTCACGACAGGCGCGTCAGGCTGCTATCTCTCACCATGGACAGTTAAGGGCCGGTAAAGCCAGTGGCGAATTTCCCGGAAAGAGACGAGAGCAGCCTTCCGCTCTGGCCGGAACCGGCCGAGCCCGACCTCGTGCGTTTCGAGAATGTTGGCTTGCGCTATGGCATCGGGCCGGAAACTCTCCGCGATATCGACTTTTCGATCCCGCCCCAGAGTTTCCAGTTCCTGACCGGACCTTCGGGTGCCGGCAAGACGACCCTGATGAAGCTGGTGATGCAGACGCTGAAACCCACGCGCGGCCGCGTGACCCTCTTCGGCGAGAATGTGAGCCAGCACAGCCAGGCCGAACTCGCGCGCCTCCGGCGCAAGATCGGCGTCGTCTTCCAGGATTTCCGCCTGCTCGACCATCTCACCACCTACGAGAATGTCGCGCTGCCCCTGCTCGTGCAGGGCCGCGAGGAATCAAGCTATCGCGCCGAGGTGATCGAACTGCTGCGCTGGGTGGGCCTTGGCGATCGCATGCATGTGCCGCCGGTCATCCTTTCGGGCGGCGAGAAGCAGCGCGCGGCGATCGCGCGGGCGCTGATCGGCCAGCCCGCCCTGCTGCTCGCCGACGAGCCCACCGGCAATGTCGATCCCGGTCTCGCGCGCCGCCTGCTGCGGCTCTTCATCGAACTCAACAAGTCCGGAACGGCCGTGGTGATCGCGACGCATGACCTTGCCTTGATGGACATGGTCGATGCGCGCCGTCTCGTGCTCGCCGAGGGGCATATCCATGTCTATGAATGAACCGCCCACCGGTGCACAGGCGCGGTTCGGTGCATGGTTCGTGGCGCTGCGCGCCCGGGCCGGATTGCGCTTCGCGCAGATGCAGCCTGGGGCGCAGGCGATGCAGGACTTCCTGCTCAAGCCGCTGTTCATTCCGCGGGATCGCGTTCTGGCACCGGTTCTGCCGGCGAAATCGCGCTCCGGCGCAGCCCTGATGCTGGTCATCGCGATCATGACGTTTCTCGCAGGGCTGACGGCCGGTGCCGTGCATCTCGTGGCGGATGCCTCGCGGGACTGGTCTCGCGCGATCGCCCGCGAGATGACCATCCAGGTTCGCCCCGCGCCCGGGCGCAATCTCGAGGCGGATGTGGCCGCCGCGGCCGATCTCGCGCGGCGCCAGCGCGTCATCGAGGAGGTCCGCGCGATGGACCGGCGCGAGGGCGAGAAGCTGCTCGAACCCTGGCTCGGGACAGGCCTTGATCTCGGCGATCTCCCCGTGCCCCGCCTCATCGTACTTCGGCTCGCGAATGGGCCCGCGCCCGATCTTGCAAGCCTGCGCACCGCCCTGGCGGAAAGGGTGCCCAATGCGATCCTTGACGATCACAAGCTCTGGCTCGGCCGCCTGAAGGCGATGGCGGATACGCTCGTGGGAATCGGGCTGCTGATCCTCACGCTGGTGCTGCTGGCGACCGCGCTCGCCGTGGCCTTTGCCACGCGCGGCGCGATGGCCGGCACGGCGCAAATCATCGACGTCCTGCATCTCGTGGGGGCCGAGGATACCTATATCGCGCGGCAGTTCCAGGGCCATTTCCTGCGCCTCGGCCTCAAGGGCGGCGCCGCCGGTGCGCTGGCGGCCTCGGCCTTCTTCCTTCTGGCGGGGCTGATTTTCGGGCGCGGTGCGCAAGGCACGGCGCTGGAACAGGTGGAGGCCCTGTTCGGCCGATTCAGCCTGCCGCTCCGGGGCTTTCTCTCCGTGCTGGTCATCGGCGTGCTGGTCGCGTTTGTCACGGGTGTCGTCTCGCGCGTGACGGTCTATCGCACGCTGCGCGGCATGGAGCAGGCGCAATGAGGGGGCAGGCGCCATGAAGGGCCTTGCCCGCGCCATCCGCTCGATCCTTCTGCCGGGCTTGCTCGTTGTGCTCGCCTGGCTTGCCGGCTTCGTCTGGTTTGTCGAGACGCTGGAATCCGCGCCACCGGCCAGCATGTCACGGGCCGATGGCATCATCGTTCTCACGGGTGGCGCGGACCGCATCGAGGACGGGATCCGCCTTCTGGAGGCCGGGCATGGCCGACGGCTCCTGATCTCCGGCGTCAACATCCAGGTGACAGGCGAGCAGCTGCGCAAGACCTGGCCGGGCCATGAAGCGGCCTTCGAATGCTGCATCGATCTCGATTTCCGCGCCCGGAACACCATCGAGAATGCGCGGGAAAGCGCGCGATGGGTGCGCAGGAACGGGTTCGGAGCCATCTTGCTGGTGACGGCGAGTTACCATATGCCGCGCGCGCGGCTGGAATTCGCCGAGGTGCTGCCCGGCGTGACGATCGAGCCCTATCCTGTCGTTCCGGATCGCTCGCGCATCGAGGATTGGTGGCGCGCGCCGGCGCTGGTGCGGCTGCTCGCCTCCGAATACACGAAGTTTCTCTTAACCTGGCTGCGCGCGACGGTGATCAACCGCTAGGGTCGGGCCATCGAGGCTTGTTTGCCTCCCCTGTCTTTGGCAAGAGGGATACAAAGAAGGACGCGTTCCGCCTGATGGCTCTCATCATCCTCCGCTCGGCGCTCTTCCAGATCGCCTATTATACGCATTGCACAATCTGGTTCATCATGGCCATTATCGGCTGGGTGCTGCCGCAACAGGCGATGCTGACCTTCGCGCGCTGGTGGTCGGCGGGTGGATTATTCCTGCACGAGTTGATCGTCGGCTCGCGCGTGGAGATCCGGGGCGAGGAGAACGTGATCCGTGGCCCGGCCCTGGTGGCGGCGAAGCACCAGAGCGCCTGGGAGACCATGGCGATCGTGCTGTTCTTCCCCAAGCCGACCTACATCCTGAAGCGGGAACTCATCTGGCTGCCGCTCTTCGGCTGGCATCTTCTGAAGGCGGGCCAGGTGCCCATCAATCGCGGCGACCGGCAGAAGGCTCTCAACTCCATGACTGAGGGCGTGCGCCGCGCGACCCGGCAAGGACGGCACATCCTCATTTTTCCCGAAGGCACGCGCCGCAAGGTTGGGGCGCCCCCCTCCTATCGCTATGGCGTCGCCCGGATCTATGCATCACTCGGCGACGTGCCCTGTCAGCCGGTTGCGCTGGTCTCGGGCCTCGCCTGGCCGCGCAACACGCTCCTGCACTACCCGCGCCGGATCATCATGGAATTCCTGCCGCCCATTCCGGCCGGGCTCTCCGGAGAGACCTTCTTCGAGCGCATGAAGGAAAGCGTCGAGGACATATCGGGCCGCCTTGCGGCGGAGGCGGGTTATCGGGCCGAGAGTTCGCGTTCCAGCCAGTCGAGTGCGTGATCGGTCATGCCGATCTCCGCCATGCTGCGGAGCGTGTTGAGCACATAATCGCGGCAGGCACCGGATTGGCCATGCCCCTGCGCGATGAGCCGGAGGATTTCCGCATGAGCGAGGCGCCCGGCATACTGGACATGGTTGCGGTCCACCACATAGGCGAGCGCGCGGATGGCACGTCCATCCTCCAGTCGCACCCTTGGATAAACCTCGAAATAGACGCGGTTGATCTGCTCCCGCTCGGTGAGATAGGCGTGGGTGGCCTCGACCTTCTCGCGCGCGATGCGGAAGGCCATGCCCCGGCAGGAGCCCCCGCGATCAAGCCCCATCACCAGGCCGGGCCTTTCGGCCGTGCCCCGGTGGCGGTTGGAATAGACACAGAGCGAGCGATGGAACCCGCGCAGGATTCCACGCCGCCGTTCCTCGAACTCGAAACCCGGCTTCCACATCAGGGAGGCATAGCCGAATACCCAGAATTCGCTGTCGGCCGGCAAGGGGCCGGCAATTGACGATCGGCGTTTTCTGGCGCTATCCGCAACGGGCTCGGGCTTCGACATGGTTTTTCGGGCAGGAGGCGGGAAGGAACCGCTTCTCGCGGATTTCGCGTTTCGGCGCAAGGAACAACCCAGGGAATCCCTCATGAGCATGCCTTCCGCATCCCCCTCGCGCTTTTCCCGCCTCGGCCTCTACCTGCCTTTTGCGATTCTCGCGCTTTTCGCGGCCCTCTGGTCCGGTGTCTGGGCCTTTGGTGCGCGGCGCGTGGGCGATGTGATGGATGGGTTTGTCGCGCGCGAGGCGACGCGCGGGCGCGACTGGATCTGCCCTGAACGCTCCATCACGGGCTTTCCCTTCCGGCTGCAACTCCATTGTGCGAAGCCGCAAGTGATCGAGAAGGGGCCGAACGGCCTCACGCGGGCGGCAACCCTCGGCGGGCTCAGCCTTCACGGCCGCATCACTTCGCCCGGGCATTACATCGCGCTGCTGGATGCGCCTCTCACCATGCGCATCGATACCGATCGCGAGGTGACGCTGAACTGGAGAAGCGCCCGTGCGAGCTTCCGTGGCGGCGCGGCCGGCTTTTCGGAATTGTCGGTCGAGGTCATCCAGCCCCTCGTGAAGCTTGGCCTCGGCGAATCACCGGATCAGCGGGTGAACGCGAAGGATTTCTCGCTGCATCTGCGGCGCTCGCCGGGTGAGAATCCCGGCAGCGATCTCCTCCTGCGCATCGGCGAGATCAGCCATCCCTTCGTGGATCGGTTCGTGGGGGGGGCGGAGCCGATGACGCTCGAATTGCAGTCGACCGCACCCGGCCTGTTGCTTGATCCGACCCGTCGCATCGAGGAAAGCCTCGATGCCTGGCGGCTTGCGCGCGGGCAGGCCAGGGTCATTCTCGCCAAGGCGACCAAGGGGCAGGCTCTGGTGGATGTCTCCGGCGTTCTGGGGCTCGATGCCGAAAGGCGGCTCGAAGGCAATCTGCAGGGCCGGGCGCGCGGTGTCGATCAGGTGCTCAACGGCGTCACGCGACGCATGGGTCTTGAGATGGGCGGGCTGCTGGGCCGGCTCGGCGGCACGCAGGGCATGCCGATCGCGCTCGTCTTCGAGAACGGCCGCATCCGGTTCGGGCCGTTCCCTCTGGCGCAGCTCACTCCGCTCTATTGAGGCCGATCAGGCTGGGCCGGCCTTCACCGGCGGAAGGGGCGCGGGCGTGCGGCCGAAATCGGGTGCGGCCGTTTCCTGCCCCTGCGCGATGATGCCGCGACGGATGGCGCGGGTGCGGGTGAAGAGCTTGTGCAGTTCCTCGCCGTCCCCCCAGCGGATCATGCGCTGGAGCGCGAGAAGATCCTCGTTGAAGCGGCCGAGCATTTCCAGCACCGCATCCTTGTTGGTCAGGAAAACGTCGCGCCACATCGTGGGATCGGAAGCGGCGATGCGCGTGAAATCGCGGAAACCGCCCGCCGAGAACTTGATGACCTCGCTCTGCGTCACCCTCTCCATATCGGCCGCGGTGCCCACGATGTTGTAGGCGATGAGATGCGGCACATGGCTGGTGATCGCCAGCACGAGATCATGATGCTCCGGCGTCATGATCTCGACATTGGCGCCCATCGCCTCCCAGAAGGCACGGATGCGCCGGGTGGCCTCCTCCGGCGTTCCCTCGGGCGGGGTGAGGATCGACCAGCGATTGACGAACAGCGCGGCGAAGCCGGCATCGGGCCCGGAATGTTCCGTGCCCGCGACCGGATGCGCCGGCACGAAGAAAACGCCTTCCGGCAGGTGCGGGGCGACATCCTTCACCACCGCGCCCTTCACCGATCCGACATCCGACACGATCGCGCCCGGCGAAAGATACGGGCCAATGGTCGCGGCAAGGGCCGCATTCGCCATCACCGGCACGCAGAGGATGACGTGATCGGCGCCGGCCACGCCCTCCTTGGCATCACCCGTCACCACATCGGCGAGGCCAAGCGCGACCACCCTATCCCGCACCCCGGCATCCCGGTCGATCGCGACGATCTCCTCCGCGAGGCCATGCTGGCGGCAGGCCCGCGCGATCGACGAACCGATGAGGCCGAACCCGATGATCGCAAGCCGCCGGAAAGGCGTGAAGCCCGCCATCATGCCTTGCCTCCGCCAAGGAAGGTTTTGAGCTCGGCCAGCACCGCCTCGTTCGCTTCCGCGCTGCCGATGGTGAGACGCAGGGCGTTCGGCAGGCCATAGGCTTCCATTCGGCGCAGGATGATGCCCTTCGAGGTGAGGTAGGCATCGGCATCCGGCGCGCGCCTGCCATCCTGATCCGGGAAATGCAGCAGCACGAAATTGCCCACGGATGGCGTGACCTCGAGGCCAAGGGCGGCAAGGCCCTCCGACATCACCTGAAGCCATTTCTCGTTGTGCCGCAGCGCCTTTTCCTCGTGATCGCGATCGGTGATCGCGGCGACGCCTGCGGCGATGGCCGGGCCGTTCATGTTGAAGGGCCCGCGGATACGGTTCAGCACATCCACCACGCCCTCCGGCCCATAGAGCCAGCCGATGCGCAGGTTCGCAAGGCCGTGGATCTTCGAGAAGGTGCGCGTCATCACGACATTCTCGGCCGAAGCCACGAGTTCGAGGCCCGAGGAATAATCGTTATGGCGGACATATTCCGCATAGGCCGCATCGAGCACCAGCAGGATATCGGGGCGCAGGCCCGCATGCAGGCGCTTCATCTCGTCGAAGGGCAGGTAGGTGCCGGTGGGGTTGTTCGGGTTCGCAATGAACACGATCTTCGTGCGCGGCGTGATGGCCGCGAGCACGGCATCCACATCGGTCGAGAGGTTCTTCTCCTTCGCGACAACCGGCGTCGCGCCGGCCGCGAGGATGCCGATCTTGTAGACGAGGAACCCATGCTCGGAAAAAACGCCTTCATCGCCCGGCCCGAGATAGGCCTGGCAAAGAAGCGAGAGCAGTTCATCCGAACCCGCGCCGCAGACGATGCGCTTCGGATCGAGGCCGTAGCGACCGGCGATCGCCTCGCGTAGGGCAGTGGAAGAGCCATCCGGATAGAGTTCGAGGCCATCGGCGCTCGCCTTGAAGGCGGCGATCGCCTCGGGCGAGGGGCCGAGCGGAGTCTCGTTCGAGGAGAGCTTGTAGAGTTTCACACCCGGCGGTGCCTTGGATTTGCCCGGCACATAGGCATCGATCTGGAGCGTTCCGGGGCGCGGAACCGGTCTGGTAGCAGAGGAAGACATGAGGGCGGCCTTCTGGAATGGGCGGCCGGGCGAGGCGCCGGCGCTAGGCTTCGTTTTCGGGCGCGAGTGCGAGGCGCCGGGCATGGCACCCGAGCTCCGCATAGCGCGATGGCTCGCATTTCGCCGCATTGAGAGCCGCAGTCAACCGGTCCGGCGTCAAATTGGTTTCGTAAGCAACTAAAATTTGGGCGCCCTGTGCATTTCCTGCCGAGGCGACGAGCTGCGCGCCGGTTTCGGCCAGGGCGGCGCGCGCCTCCGGGCGCCAGCGTTCGAGCTGGAACGAGGCGATGATCGTCTCACGGGCGAGTCCCTCGTTCTGCGGTTTCGCGATGACATAGACCGGCAACCCCGTCGGATGGTCGGGCCGTTCCGCGAAGGGCAGGCGCGCGATGATCTTCGGCGCGCCGGGCGCGGCCAGCCCTTCCCACCAGCTCCCGGAACCGGGTGCCTGCGCGATGAGGAACATGCCGAGATCGCCTTTCGCCTCATCCACGGCGCGGATCACGGCCTTCGCGTCGGTTGCGGGCGCGAAGGGCACCGTGAAGCCGAAATGGAAGCGCATGCTCTCGCGGATCGGCGTTTCGCCGCCCGAGACATCGGCGTGAACCCGATAGGGCACCTGCGTATAGGTGGAGGTCGCGAGGATCACGCGCCAGATATTCTCCGGCGTATCCACCGGCCATCGTCCCGCCGGCTTATGCACGATGCGGCGCATGAGTTCCGCCTCGCGATCCGACCGGAAGGCCGAGCCGACATCGCCCGCCGCGCGCTTCGCCTCGATCACGCGGGCGACCACGTCGCCGCGCTCCACGAGAAGCGCGTGCATCGCGTCGTCGATGCGGTCGATTTCGTGGCGCAGGGCAAGCAGCGGACTGGACATCGGGATTGTTCCTCGGCGGGCACCACACGCTTGTGCGGCCATGCCACTTGATACGAGGCAGGTTGCGCCCCAGACAAGGTTTTCTCTTGCGGACTGACGCCAGAGAAGAACTCACTTGTTCGTTTTGTCGAACGAGAGTAGATAATGAAAAGAACTCGTCCGTAATAGAGGACACTTTGAGAGGGGTGCCGGCGGCATGGCCAGCGGCGGGAGCGTGACCATGACGAAGCCGGCATCCGAGGCCGATGAACCGCATTCGCAAGTCCTGCGCATCCCGGCAGACCAGCCGCTCATGCTCGAGAGCGGGCTCGATCTTGCGCCGCTCCGGATCGCCTACCAGACCTATGGCACCCTCAACGCCGAGAAAAGCAATGCCGTGCTCATCTGTCACGCGCTGACCGGTGACCAGCATGTGGCGAACGAGCATCCGGTGACGCGCAAGGCCGGCTGGTGGAGCAACCTGATCGGGCCGGGCAAGCCGGTGGATACCAACCGCTATTTCGTCATCTGCTCCAACGTGCTTGGCGGTTGCATGGGCACATCCGGCCCGGCAAACATCAACCCGGCCAAGGGCCATGCCTATGGCACGGAATTTCCGGTCATCACGATTTCCGACATGGTGCGGGCGCAGGCCAGGCTGATCGATCATCTCGGGATTGCCCGGCTGCTCGCGGTCATCGGTGGTTCGATGGGCGGCATGCAGGTTCTGGCCTGGGCCTCGCTTTTCCCGGAACGCGTTTTCGCGGCCATGCCGATTGCCTGTGCGGCGAAGCATTCGGCGCAGAACATCGCCTTTCACGAGGTGGGGCGGCAGGCGGTGATGGCTGACCCGGACTGGCGCAGCGGCCGCTATTTCGATGCGGGCGTGCGTCCGGTGAAAGGCCTCTCGGTCGCCCGAATGGGCGCGCACATCACCTACCTGTCGGAAAGCGCGTTGCAGCGGAAATTCGGCCGCAAGTTCCAGGATCGCTCCGCGCCGACCTTCT
>JADCCH010000242.1 GCA_020252865.1 Methylobacterium sp. | reverse complement strand
TTCGGGCTGACATGGCTCCTGATGAGCCTCATCCATGGCCGCTGGAGCGTGCCCTATCTCGTGGCACAAGTGCTGACCACGGGCGTGGTGCTGGTCTGGAGCTTCCTCGCGCATAAATACTGGAGCTTCGGGGAGCGGGAGTGAGGGCCTCCCGTCCTTCCCGACGCCGGAAGCGGGCGGGAATCCATGCCTTTGACCGTCCATCGTCCTTGCAAGGAATCGTCCTTGCGAGGAGCGGAGCGACGAAGCAATCCAGGCCAATGCTGGAAGGCCTACAGGACGTTCCGGATTGCCGCGTCGCCCGCTGCGCTTTCTCCCCGCAAGGACGATTGCGATAACCCTCACTCCAACGGCGCGAGCTTAACCGCCATGAAGGCCATGCGTGACTGGTTGTGTCCCGGATTGCGTTTGAGCCGCCTGGCCGTGAGCCCGAGCCCTTCGAGCAGCGAGAGCATCTCGGCTTCGGTGTAGCGCGCAAGGCCGAGATCAGCCCGGAGCTTGCGATAATCCGACAGCGCGGCGCGCACGAGGCCCATCCCCGCCGCCATCAGGAACCCACCCTCGAAGCCAAAACGCAGCAGCGCAAGGGCATCGGTGGTTGCCGGCAAATCCGGCGGCAGGATATCGCCCACCACGAGCCGCCCGCCATCCCTCAGCTTTTCCGCAAGGCGTCCGATCAGGCCGGGGAAATCCTCGCGCGGCACATATTGCGCCACGGAATGCAGGATGATCAGGTCGAGGCTCGCCTCGGGCAGCGCGAGGACCCGCTCATCCGAGAGCACCGCGATGCGTGGGTTGCCGGCAAAGCGCGCGGAAAGTTTCTCGCGCACATTCGGCGCGGCATCGGACAGGATGAGGCGGCGCGTCTTCCCGGCGAGGAGTTCCGCCGCGAGCGCTTCCCCGCAGCCGAAATCCAGAACCAGCGCGTCCTCATCGGGCACGAGGCTCGCGAGATCGGCCGCGAGCAGGCGGTAATGCAGCGTCTTGTGCCGCTCGTTCACGTAAATCGGGTGGTCGCCGTTCCAGTAATCGATCCAGCTTGTCATGCGCCGGGATGTCCCACGCCCTCAGCGCCGGCGCAAGCGATTGAGATAGGCGATGAAGTCGTCGATATCCCCGGTCGTGAACTCGAATTCGGGCATGTCGCGATGCCCCACGACAATTCCCTCGGCGAGAGCCTCCTCAAGGTTCTCCGGCTTGTAGCGCCGGGCGATCACGCGGAAAGGTGGCGCCTGCGGGTGCGGGCTGGCGCTCACCGGTCCGATGGCGTGGCAGCGGCTGCAGAGCGTCTTCGCCAGGCGCTGGCCCTTGTTGGCATCGCGCGCCTCGGCGGGCAGGGCGAAGAGGCTCAGCACAAGCAGCAGGGCGGTGCGCGACATAACAAGTTCTCCCGGTTATCCGAAAAAGCATGCCGCTCCGAGCGCCGGATGTCCTTGATCTGGATTCGGCTTGCGCCCGGAGATTCAGGCCTTCCCGGCCTTGTTCGCGCGCATCATCGCAACGAAGCGATCGAACAGGTAGTGGCTGTCTTCCGGGCCGGGCGAGGCTTCCGGATGCTGCTGCACCGAAAAGGCCGGGCGATCCTTGAGGCGGATGCCGCAATTCGAGCCATCGAAGAGCGAGACATGCGTCTCTTCGGCATTGGCGGGCAGCGTTGTGGGGTCCACCGCGAAACCATGGTTCATGGAGACGATCTCGACCTTGCCGGTCGCGTGCTCCTTGACCGGGTGGTTGGCACCATGATGGCCCTGCGCCATCTTCATGGTCCTGGCGCCAATCGCCAGCGCCAGCATCTGGTGGCCCAGGCAAATCCCGAAAGTCGGAACCTTCGCATCCAGCAGGCCCCGGATGGTCGGCACGGAATACCGACCAGTCGCGGCGGGATCGCCCGGACCATTCGCGAGGAACACGCCATCGGGTTTCAACACAAGCACATCCTCGGCCATGGAATTCGGCGGCAGCACGGTCACCTTGCAGCCGCGCGAGGCGAGCAGGCGCAGGATGTTGCGCTTGATGCCGTAATCGAGCGCCACGACATGGAATTCCGGCTTCTCCTGCCGGCCATAACCTTCACCCCAGGCCCAGATGGTCTCGTCCCAGTCATAACGCTGCGGACCCGTGACATGCGGCACCAGATCGAGGCCATCCATGGACGGCAGGGCCTTCGCGGCTTTCTGCAGCGCCTTCCGATCAAAGATGCCCGCCGGCGAATGGATCAGCACGGCATTCTGCATGCCGTGATCGCGGATCAGCGCGGTGAGCGCGCGGGTATCCACACCCGCAACGCCGACGATGTTGCGCGCCTTCAGCCACGCATCGAGACCCCGGCTCGCGCGGTAGTTCGACGGGGCGGTGATGGAAGTGCTGAGCACCACGCCGGAGACGCCCGTGCTGCCGGCCATGTTGACCGTCTCGATATCCTCCTCGTTCACGCCCACATTGCCGATATGCGGGAAGGTGAAGGTGATGATCTGGCCGGAATAGGAGGGGTCGGTCAAAATCTCCTGGTAGCCCGTCATCGCGGTGTTGAAACAGAGTTCGCCGAAGCCTTCGCCCACGGCGCCGATGCCCTCGCCCTCGATCACCGTGCCATCCGCCAGCACGAGAAGCGCGGTCACGGCCGGTTTCGACCAGGGCGCAGGCGTGACGCTGCGATTTTCGGATTGCGGGACAATCGTCGTCATGGCACTCACCGGAGGTCAGGGTGGTCGATGTCTTGGATGGGCGGCATAGGAGGCCGAGCGGGCCGGACGCAGCGCGAAACGGACCTTCGCTTAAGGAAGCTTCCGCCCGAAATCAATGCTCGCTCGGTGATTTTGCCGTGCTTTCCAGTTCAGGTGATATGATGCGCGATACGGTGATGGCCGCCCTCAAGGATGCGATGAAGGCCGGCGACAAGGTGAAGCTCGGCGCGGTGCGCCTCATCCAGGCCGCTATCAAGGATCGCGACATCGAGGCGCGCGGCGCAGGCAAGGAGAAGGCCAGCGACGACGAGCTGCTCTCGCTCCTCGCCAAGATGATCAAGCAGCGGCAGGAATCCGCTTCCATCTATCACAGCAATGCCCGGCCCGAGCTTGCGGCGCAGGAAGAGGCGGAAATCGCCGTCATCCAGTCCTTCCTGCCGAAACAGATGGACGAGGCCGAGGTGAAGGCAGCCATTGCTTCGGCCATCGGCGACACGGGGGCCGCGGGCATGAAGGACATGGGCAAGGTGATCGCGCTGCTGAAAGAACGCCATGCCGGCCAGATGGATTTCGGCAAGGCCTCGGGCCTCGTGAAGGCGGCGCTTTCGGCGTGAGCCTCGGCAGGCAGGCTTGTCATGACCGGGTATGACCCGGCGGACCGGCCTGACGCCAAATCGAGTGGACAGTTTGAGCCAAACCCTGTGGATTACGGGGATTTCTCAAGGCCGGTTTTCTCATCCGGCCTTCTTCTTCTCGGCCATGAAATGCCGCAGCACGGCATTGATGCGCCCCTGATAGCCGGGGCCATCCTTCTTGAAGAATTCCAGCACATCGGGGTCGAGGCGGATGGAAATCGCCTGCTTGGCCACGAAGGGTTTCACCTCCACCGCTGCCCAGTCGATGTGCTTGAACTCCGTCCAATCCGGGTCGTTCGCGATGGAGCGTTCGAGTTGTTCCTCGGTGAGGGCATCCACGCGCGCCCAATCGGTCTGGTCTTCCTGAATTTCGAGACGGCCATCGGGATGGCGAACGACATGTTTGCCGCTGCCGAGTTTGCCGACATAGGTCACGATGTGTTCGCGTTCGCCTTCCATTTTTCCACCTCCGGCTTCCGCGCCTTACGCGCAGAAATGATGCGGAGCCTCTCTCCTCGGATAGTATATACAACCGCAATTACACGGCTATTCAATGCGCCGATCAGGATGCGGCGCTGCTCGCCGCCCCGGTCTGAACGAGTGTCGAAGCTGTTTCCGTCGAGAAAGACCGGGATGCAGGCTTTGAAGTCAATACCGTGCTTCCTTAAATTCTCGACGCGTTTTACCTCGTCAAATTCAATTTCCATGTCGCAAATCCCGATTTCAGGTTTCGTGGGCGAAGCGAGCCATTGTCAGTGGTTTGACTGCGAAACCTGCGGGAACTGCGAAAGAATATTGACTCGTTCATTTTGCATATACACTCGTATCTTTCCCATCAATCCCCTTGCCCTTCTTCCTCTTAGCCGCCATCCACAATCCATGCGCTACCCGCCCTCCATCCTCGAGGAGATCCGCGCCCGCCTGCCGATCTCGGCGGTGGTGGGGCAGCGCGTGCGCCTCGCCAAGGCGGGGCGGGAATGGCGCGGCCTCTCGCCCTTCAACGCGGAGAAGACGCCGAGTTTCTACGTGAACGACCAGAAGCAGTTCTACCATTGCTTCTCCTCCGGCAAGCATGGCGATATCTTCTCCTTTGTCATTGAAACGGAAGGACTTTCCTTTCCCGAAGCCGTGGAGCGGCTCGCCCATGAGGCGGGCGTTGCGCTGCCGAAACTCACCGAGGAGACGGTCGAGCGCGAGAAGAAGCGCGCCGGCCTTGGCGAGGCTTTGGAAATGGCGGCAGCCTTCTTCGAGGTGCAGCTGAAATCCGCGAAGGGCCGTGAGGCGCGCGCCTATCTTCAGGGGCGCGATCTCGGGAGCGATGTCATCGCGCGCTTCCGCCTCGGCTATGCGCCCGGCGAGCGCTACGCCTTGCGCGATCACCTCGCGGAGAAGGGCGTGTCTGCGGATGTGATGATCGAGGCTGGCCTGCTCGTCTCGGGCGAGGATATCGCCGTTCCCTATGACCGTTTCCGCGATCGGGTGATCTTCCCGATCCAGGATGCGAAGGGCCGCGTCATCGCTTTCGGGGGCCGCGCGCTCGCGAAGGACGTGCAGGCGAAATACCTGAATTCGCCGGAGACGCCGGTCTTCCACAAGGGGGCGACGCTCTACAACCTCAACCGGGCGCGGAAAGCTGCGCATGATGCTGGCACGATCTTCGTGGTTGAAGGTTATGTCGATTGCATCGCGCTTGATCGCGCGGGACTCGCGAATGTCGTTGCCCCACTTGGCACCGCGCTGACGGAGGATCAGCTGGGGCTGATCTGGCGAATCGCGCCGGAGCCGATCCTCTGTTTTGATGGAGACAAGGCGGGCTTGCGCGCGGCGCATCGCGCGCTCGATCTCGCGGTGCCGATGATCGCGGCGGGGAAAACCCTGCGATTCGCTTTCCTGCCGGAGGGGCTAGACCCCGACGATCTTCTGCGCTCACGGGGCGCGGAAGCCCTGCGCGAGGCGCTCGCCAGGCCGCGCCCGCTCGTCGATGTGCTCTTCGAGCGAGAGATCGGCCGCGCGCCGCTCGAGACGCCGGAGCAGCGCGCCGATGTCGAGAAGCGCCTGTTCGGAACGGTCGCGCGCATCGCGGATGATGATTTGAAGCGCCATTATCGCGACGCCATGTCCGAACGTCTGCGCGCGCTTTTCCGCCCGCAGCGAGAGCGGACGCCCTATCGCGAGGGCAACCGCGGCGCGCGCGGGCCGGGCAACCGGCGCGGCGGATTGGGCTTTGGCGGTGGCTTTGGCGCCGGGATGCCGTTGGTGGCATCGGAGGGCCTCAGGCGCAATGCCCTGTTCCGTCCCGCCTCCGTGCTGCAGCCGCGCGAGGCGGCTCTGGTGCTCGCGGCGGTTCATCACCCGGAATTGATCGAGACCGAGGCCGAGGCCATCGCTGAACTGGTTCTGGCCTCCCCGGAGGCGCGCACCATTCGTGGTGCGCTGCTCGATCTTGCAGCACGCGGGGAGGGCGGCGATCTTGCAGGTCTTCTCGTGGGCCGTGGCTTCGCGGAACCCTTGCATGCACTGGAGCTTGCGGCGAAAACCGAGGGCTGGACGCAACCCGGAAAGGTTTTTTCTCGCGTTTTGACCGCCTGGAGAGAGGCTTCCCACTTGCATGAGCGCCAATCCTTTCTACATAGCGAGATCGAGGCTGTTGCCCGTGAAGTCGCTGAAGACGGGGGTGAGGAGCGGTTCGAGCGTCTCAAGGCGCTTGTCCGGCGGCGCGAGGCGCAACTGGATCCGGAGAACGGGCTGGGAGAATAAGGGCAATCGCATTTTCAGGCGAAGTGGATTCCGGTTTGCATGAAGAAAATGCGGAAGGAATGAATCAGGGTTAAAACCGGAAAACGCTGTTTTGCCGATTTTGATCTGAAAGCGGGGGAACGCCCTTCACGCGAAGCGTGCGAAGCGTTGTCTCGCCGGGGTGAGGATGGGGAATTCGGGCGCGGCACGAATCCGCTTTTTCGCACCTTGGATAAGAGGTCGTTAAACTGCTTCGGCATAATCGCCTGGGGGCTCTCTGCTTCGGGTCCGAGGCGATTGACGGCGAGAGATGGTGGGATGAACATCGCATGGCGACCAAACCGGTCAAGAAAGACGAGCAGGGCAACTCCACGGCGGAAACGCCCGACAGCCCGCTGATCGATGTCTCCGATCAGGCCGTCAAGCGCCTCTTCAAGCTCGCGAAAAAGCGTGGCTTCGTCACTCTCGACGAGATCAACGCCGTCCTGCCGCAGGAAGAGGTGAATTCCGACCAGATCGAGGACATCTACGCGATGTTCAACGAGATGGGCGTGAACGTCGTCGAAACCGAAGAGGGCGCCGAGGAGGAGGCGGCCGAGGCCGGTGGCGAGGACGAGGCCGAGGAGGCCGAGGAACAGGCCCCGCGCGCCACGGCCGTCGTGAAATCCGAGCGTTCCTCCGAGCCGCTCGACCGCACGGATGACCCCGTGCGCATGTATCTGCGCGAGATGGGCGCGGTGGAGCTTCTCTCCCGCGAGGGCGAAATCGCCATCGCCAAGCGCATCGAGGCGGGGCGCGAGGCGATGATCGCGGGCCTGTGCGAAAGCCCGCTCACCTTCCAGGCCATCATCATCTGGCATGAGGAACTCGAGCAGGGCAAAACCCTTCTTCGCGAGATCATCGATCTCGAAGCCACCTATGCTGGCCCGGATGGCAAGGGTGCGCCGAAGGTCGATGCCCCGGCCGATGATTTCGTCGAGCCGCCGAAAGCGCGCGCGCTGAACAAGGATGGCGACGAGGTTCCCGCCCCGGAGCCCGAGCCGGAGAGCTTCGATGATGAATTCGAAGGCGGTGTCTCGCTCTCCGCGATGGAGGCGGAACTGAAGCCCAAAGTGCTCGAAACCTTTGGGCGGGTGGCCTCGAATTACAAGAAGCTGCGCCGCCTGCAGGATCAGGACATCGAGAACAAGCTCCAATCGACCAAGCTCACCCCCGCCCAGGAGCGCAAGTACAAATCGCTCAAGGACGAGATCATCACCGATGTGAAGTCGCTCTCGCTCAACCAGAACCGCATCGATGCGCTGGTGGAGCAGCTCTACGACATCAACAAGCGGCTGATCGGGCTCGAAGCCCGCCTCGTGCGCCTCGGCGAGAGCTATGGCATTGATCGCATGGAGTTCCTCAGGAGCTATCAGGGCTCGGAGCTCGATCCGAACTGGCTCTTGCGCGTCTCCAAGTTCACCACGCGCGGCTGGAAGGATTTCGTCGGCAGGGAACTCGAGCGCATCAAGGACATGCGCGGCGAGATCCAGGCGCTCGCCAGCGAAACCGGCCTCGAGATCGGGGAATTCCGCCGCATCGTGCAGATGGTGCAGAAGGGCGAGCGCGAGGCCCGGCAGGCCAAGAAGGAGATGGTGGAGGCGAACCTGCGCCTCGTCATTTCCATCGCCAAGAAATACACGAACCGCGGCCTGCAATTCCTGGATCTCATCCAGGAGGGCAACATTGGCCTGATGAAGGCGGTCGACAAGTTCGAATATCGCCGCGGCTACAAGTTCTCGACCTATGCCACCTGGTGGATCCGGCAGGCCATCACGCGCTCCATCGCCGATCAGGCCCGCACGATTCGCATCCCCGTGCACATGATCGAGACGATCAACAAGATCGTGCGCACCTCGCGCCAGATGCTGCACGAGATCGGCCGGGAGCCGACGCCGGAAGAACTGGCCGAGAAGCTCGCCATGCCGCTCGAGAAGGTGCGCAAGGTGCTGAAAATCGCCAAGGAGCCGATCTCCCTCGAAACGCCGATCGGTGACGAGGAGGATTCGCATCTCGGTGATTTCATCGAGGACAAGAACGCGATCCTGCCGATCGACGCGGCGATCCAGAGCAATCTGCGCGAAACCACCACGCGCGTTCTGGCCTCGCTCACCCCGCGCGAGGAGCGCGTGCTGCGCATGCGCTTCGGCATCGGCATGAATACCGATCACACGCTGGAGGAGGTCGGCCAGCAATTCTCGGTCACCCGCGAGCGCATCCGCCAGATCGAAGCCAAGGCGCTGAGGAAGCTGAAGCATCCGAGCCGCTCACGGAAGCTCAGGAGCTTCCTCGACAATTAAGTTCTGTTGTGAAAACCTGACGGCCCGTCGATGCCATCAGGAATTCCCATGACGATCGAGTTCTGGATCACCACCTTCATCGTCGTGGCGTCGCCGGGCACGGGTGCGCTCTACACCATCGCCACGGGTCTCGGCCGAGGCGGACAGGCCAGCGTGCTCGCGGCCTTTGCCTGCACTGTTGATTGCCGCTGAGATTTGACCCGGTTTTTTCGTTGAGAAGTGACCCGGGTTGAAGATGTTTCCCGCGGTGTTGGCGGGTCGTCAAGCGCGTGCTTTTTCCTTTCGGGTTTTCGGGGTTGCGGCGCTGGCCTTGAAGC
>JADCCH010000241.1 GCA_020252865.1 Methylobacterium sp. | reverse complement strand
TTTCGTCTTTACGACAAGATCGACAAGCCGGACCGGAAGATCGTCCGCTATCTCTACATCAACCCGCAAGCCCTGGCGGCGGTGAAACCGGGCGAACCGTTTCCGGAGGGAACCATTCTGGTGATGGCCGACCGCGATATCGCACTGGAAGCAGGCGGTGCGCCGCTCAAGGGTGCGGATGGCCGGCTTCTGCCGACGCAGCGCCTGCGGGCCATCGCGGTCATGGAGAAGCGCGCCGGTTGGGGCGAGACCAACCTCTTCCCCGCCGACCAGGATAACGGCGATTGGGAATACGCTTCCTTCAAGCCGGATGGCGCGCCGAACCCCATCAAGCTCGATTCCTGTTACGCGTGCCATCTGCCCCAGAAGGGCCTCGATTTCACCTTCTCGGGCCAGAAGGTCTATGATTTGAAGAAATGAGCCAGCCCGCTCCCGCCGGGTTTCTGCGCGCGGAAGGAGCTACCACATTGCTGCTTGTCCGCCTGACACCGAAGGGCGGGCGAGATGCGCTCGATGGTCGGCAGACCCTGTCCGACGGGCGGATGGTTCTGGCGGCGCGGGTGCGCGCCATCCCTGAGAATGGTGCGGCCAATGCAGCGCTCGAAGCCCTGCTCGCCGGCGAACTTGGCTATGCCGGCAGCGCGGTGAAGGTGATTGCGGGTGCGACCTCGCGTCTCAAGACGATTCGCATTCGGGCAGCGTATCAGGAAGTGAGAGAAAGGCTGGCGCGCCGGGGCGTGGTGCTGCAAAGCTGACGGTTCAGACCAAGGTTGTGCGGCTCACGTGTTGCGATGCGACAGAGTTTTCGCTAACGGACCCCCTTGTTCCGTTTTCGCAACGTCTTTGTGTCACCACATGAAGACCAGACCTGGAAAACCCGATGCCGCGCACCTCTCCAGCCCAGCGCCCGCTTTCCCCCCATCTCCAGATTTACAAGCCGTCGATCACGATGGTGATGTCCATCCTGCATCGTGTCACCGGCGCGGCTTTGTTCTTCGGCACGCTTCTGGTGGTCGCGCTCCTCGTGGCGCTGGCAGCGGGGAAGGACGCCTACGGAAATGTTCAGGCGATCTATGGTTCCTGGATCGGGAGGCTCGTGCTGTTCGGTTACACCTGGGCGCTCTTCCACCACATGCTCGGCGGCCTGCGCCATCTCATCTGGGATACGGGTGCCATGTTCGAGCGCGAAGCGCGGATGAAGCTCGGCTGGGCGACCATCATCGGCTCGGTTGCCCTGACGGCGCTCGTCTGGGCGCTGGTGCTGATGCGTTGAGGGGGATGAACCATGTCGCATGATCCGAATTCCCTCCGCACCCCGCTGGCCCGCGTCCGTGGCCTTGGCGCCGCGAAATCCGGGACCGGCCATTTCTGGCTGCAGCGCCTGACTGCGGTCGCGAACATCCCGCTGACCTTTGCGATGGTGTTGATCGTCCTGATGCTCGCGAAGCTCGATTATGCCGGTGCCCGCGCGCTGGTCGCTCATCCGCTCGTTGGCATCCTGCTGATCGCCTTTCTCGTCTCGGCCTTTGTGCATATGCGGCTCGGCATGCAGGTCATTATCGAGGATTACGTTCATCAGGAGGGCAGGAAGATCGCGCTCATCCTCCTCAATACCTTTTTCGCGGTGCTGATGGGGCTCGCCTCCATCTACGCCATCCTCCGCATCGGCTTTGGCGGCTGAGCGGTTCGTTTCGAATTCACGGCAGGGAACCTGTTTCATGGCAATGAAGGACGCGAAAGCGAGGGGCACGTTCGAGATTAACGGACGCGCCTATCCGGTCACCGATCACAGTTTCGACGTGGTGGTGGTGGGCGCGGGCGGTGCGGGCTTGCGCGCCACGGTCGGCTGTTCGCAGGCGGGCCTGCGCACGGCCTGCATCACCAAGGTGTTCCCCACCCGCTCGCACACGGTGGCGGCGCAGGGCGGCGTGGCCGCGGCGCTTGGCAATATGGGGCCGGATGAGTGGAAGTGGCACATGTATGACACCGTGAAGGGGTCGGACTGGCTGGGCGACCAGGATGCCATCGAATATCTCTGCCGAAACGCGCCGGCGGCGGTTTATGAGCTCGAGCATTGGGGCGTTCCCTTCTCCCGCACCGAAGAGGGCAAGATCTACCAGCGCCCGTTCGGCGGGATGACCACGGATTACGGCAACGGCCCGCCGGCCCAGCGCACCTGTGCGGCGGCGGACCGCACCGGCCATGCCATCCTGCACACGCTCTATGGCCAGGCCCTGCGGAACTCGACCGAGTTTTTCATCGAGTATTTCGCCATCGACCTGATCATGGATCAGGAAGGCGTGTGCCGCGGCGTCGTCGCCATGAAGATGGATGACGGCACGATCCACCGTTTCCGCTCGCAGCTCGTGATCCTCGCGACCGGCGGCTATGGCCGCGCCTATTTCTCGGCCACCTCGGCGCATACCTGCACGGGTGACGGCAATGCGATGGTTCTGCGCGCCGGCCTGCCGCTGCAGGATATGGAATTCGTGCAGTTCCACCCCACAGGCATCTATGGCGCGGGCTGCCTCATCACCGAGGGTGCCCGCGGCGAGGGTGGTTACCTCACCAATGCCGGCGGCGAGCGCTTCATGGAGCGCTACGCGCCCTCCGTGAAGGATCTCGCCCCGCGTGACATGGTCTCCCGCGCGATGACCATGGAAATCCGCGAGGGCCGCGGCGTCGGCAAGAGCGGCGACCACATCCACCTGCATCTCGAGCATCTTGACCCCGCGATCCTGCATGCCCGCCTGCCGGGCATTTCGGAAAGCGCCAAGATTTTCGCGGGCGTGGACGTGACGAAGGAGCCGATCCCCGTTCTGCCGACCGTGCATTACAACATGGGCGGCATCCAGACGAACTATCACGGCGAAGTTGTCACCATGAAGGGCGGCAACCCGGATACCATCGTTCCGGGCCTCATGGCCGTGGGCGAGGCGGCCTGCGTCTCGGTGCATGGCGCGAACCGCCTCGGCTCGAATTCGCTGATCGACCTCGTGGTGTTCGGCCGCGCGGCCGGCCTGCGCGCCGCCGAACTCGTGACGGCGGGCGCGAAGCAGCCGGAGCTGTCGGCCAGCGCTTCCGATCTCGCGCTGGGGCGTCTCGATCGCTACCGCTACGCCAATGGCGGCACCACCACGGCCGAATTGCGCCTGAAGATGCAGAAGACCATGCAGGCGAATTGCGCGGTCTATCGCACCGGCGAGACGCTGGAAGAAGGTTCGAAGCTCATCCACGAGGTCTGGAAGGGCATCGAGGACATCAAGGTCACCGATCGCAGCCTTGTGTGGAACTCGGACCTGCTTGAAACGCTGGAATTCGACAACCTCATCGTTCAGGCCGTCGTGACGATGGATTCGGCCGTGAACCGCACGGAATCGCGCGGCGCTCATGCCCGCGAGGATTTCCCGGATCGCGACGACAAGACCTGGATGAAGCACACGCTGGCCTGGATGGATGAGGCGAAGCGCTCGGTGACGATCGATTATCGCCCGGTGCATTCCTACACCATGTCGAACGACGTGCAGACCATCCCGCCGAAGCAGCGGGTTTACTGATGAATGCAAGGCTGGCTGCGACAGTCTTGGTGCTGAGTGTTGGCCCACTCCTTTCGGGCTGTTCGTATCTCTTCATGCGTGACATGCGTGGGAGCTTTGGCTCTTCGCCTGAGCCGCTGGTAGGTTACATGACGTTCTACCATGATGATCACCAACTGGGGTCTGTTTCGTTCGGGACGACCAAAAGAAAACTGTGCAGCGGAGAGTTTGAGCCTGCTGATGACGAAACGTGGTTACACCGAATGTTAGACCCTTCACCTCGGCGTTATGTCGGCACTCTGATATGTATTGATGGACGTACGGGTGGTTTTGAACTCTCTTATCGAACCGGGAGTGCCCAACCTGGTTCCGTCGTTGGTACAGTTGGAAGCAACCGCTTTTCACTCACGTTTTTGGAGAACGGACATGCGTGTGGAGCGGAACCGTGCAACTTCGGTGAAGATTGGAGCGGTCCGGGTTGGAAATGGCGAGAGGTTCGGCAGCGACTCTCTGCACGGCCACAATAGAAGGACGCGCCCGCCCGTGACCTATGCCATCACTTTCGATCTCGATACGAAAATCCTCGAAGAGGCTTATCCGCATCCGACGTGGCAAAACGCCTATAAGGACATTGCCAAATTCCTGCGCGGCGAAGGTTTTGATCGGCAGCAGGGGAGCGTTTGCTTCGGCAACGA
>JADCCH010000240.1 GCA_020252865.1 Methylobacterium sp. | reverse complement strand
CGGTCTCCGGCGAGATCTTCGCTTCGCCCAGTGTCGATGCCGTGCTCGCGGCGATCCGCGCCGTGACCGGCGAGGCCGGATGCCTCCTGGTCGTAAAGAACTACACCGGAGACCGGCTGAATTTCGGCCTCGCCGCCGAGCGCGCCCGCGCCGAGGGCTATCGCGTCGAGATGGTGATCGTCGCCGATGACATCGCGATCCCCGACAATCCGCGCCCGCGCGGGGTTGCCGGAACGCTGTTTGTGCACAAGATCGCCGGGTACTGGGCTGAAACGGGGGCCGATCTCGCGACGGTTGCGGCACAGGCCAATGCGGCCGCCGGGGCGAGCCTCTCCATTGGCGCTTCACTCTCCTCCTGCTCCATTCCCGGCCAGATCTTCCATGAGCGGCTTTCACCAGGCGAGGGCGAGTTGGGGCTCGGCATCCATGGCGAGCCGGGCATCGAAAGGTTCACGATGGCAAGTGCCGCCCAACTGGTGGAAACCATGCTGGGAAGGCTGCAGGAGGCGCTCCCCTCATCCGGCCATCTCGCGCTGATGCTCAACAATCTCGGCGCGGTGCCGCCGCTCGAGATGAGCCTGATCGCGCGGCAGATCCTGCAATCCTGGATCGCGCCGCGTGTGCGGCTGCTGATCGGTCCCGCGCCGCTGATGACCGCGCTCAACATGAACGGGTTTTCCATCTCGCTCATCGCGCTGGATCAGGCGCGCGAGGAAGCCCTGCTCGCGCCGGTGGGCGCTCCTGCCTGGCCGGTGGCCAATCCGCCGGGCGTGATCGAGGTCTGGCCGCTTGTCCAAGCGCCTTCGACCGGGAAGGCGGAACCTGCCAGCGCCCACGAAACAGCCGAGCGCATCCTGCGGCTTGCCTGCGAGCGCCTGATCGCCATGGAGGCCGAACTCAACGCGCTGGATGCGCGGGTCGGGGACGGCGATACGGGTTCGACGCTGGCCACCGGGGCTCGCAGCGTTCTGGGTGAAATCGCCGGTTATCCGCTCGATGATCCGGCCGGAACGGCGTCCGCCATCGGGCGGGCTCTCGCCACGAGCATGGGCGGTTCGAGCGGCGTGCTCCTGTCGATCTTCTTCACGGCGACGGCGGGCGCGCTGCAATCCGGCCTCACCCTGGCCCCGGCCTTGAGCGCGGGGCTTGACCGCGTGATGTTCTATGGCGGTGCGAGGCCGGGAGATCGGACGATGATCGATGCGCTCGCCCCGGCGCTCGCGGCCTTCGCCGAGGGCGGGATTGTTGCCGCCAGCCGTGCCGCGCGGATGGGTGCCGACCTGACGCGAGCCATGCAGAAGGCCCGTGCCGGTCGGTCGGCCTATCTCGCCGCGCAGGATCTCGAAGGTGCGCCCGATCCCGGCGCGATGGCAGTTGCGGCGGTCTTCGACGCGCTAGAGGCGGTTTAGGCCGATGGCCGAACCCCTCATCCCCCTTGCGAAGGAGGCCGGCTTGCCAATCTGCTGGGCGCAGGAGGAAGGGGTGCTGGATGATGAAGCGCAGGAGGATGGGGCGCAGGCCTCGCCGGGGATCGGCATGGAACGTGAGGACAGGCTGGCGCTCATCGTTGCGATCGCACGCGCGGTGATCGCCCATGAGGAGGAGCTTACCCGGCTCGATCAGGCGATCGGGGACGGTGATCATGGCGTGAACATGCGCCGGGGCTTCGAGGCCGTGCTGCACGAGGCGGATGCGCTCGCGGAACTCGGCACAGCTGCGGCACTGGAAGCCATCGGACACTTGCTCGTGAACCGCATCGGCGGGGCTGCGGGCCCGCTTTACGGCACGCTGGCTCTGTCCATGGCCCGTCAAGGTGCGAATGCACAGACACTCCACGACTGGATTCTCGCCTTCGGGCAGGCCATCGAGGATGTGAAGCGGCGCGGCAAATCGGAGGGGGGGCAGAAGACCCTGCTCGATGTGTTCGTGCCGGTCCATGCCGTTCTGGTCGAAAAGGGCGCCGAGGCCTTTGTCCAGCTCGCGCGGATTGCTGAGGAAGCGGCCGAAGCGACGCGGCCCATGCGGGCGCTTCGCGGCCGGGCGGCCTTCCTTGGCGATCGCTCTGTCGGCCATGTCGATCCCGGCGCACGGTCTGCCAGTCTGATTCTTGGTGTCGTCGGCCGCGTTCTGTGTGGGGAAAGCTGATGTCGGGTGAGCCGAAGGTCGGGGTCGTGATCGTCTCGCATTCCATCAAGGTGGCGGAGGGCACGGCCGACATGGTGCGCCAGATGGTGGGCGATGCCGTGCCCCTCGCCGCCGTGGGGGGCAACCCCGAAGGCGGGCTCGGCACGCATGTCGAGCTGATCCACGCTGCCCTACAATGTGCCTGGTCGGAAGCGGGCGTCGCCGTGCTGGTCGATCTCGGCGGTGCCGAAACCAACAGCGAAATGGCGATCGAGCGCATGCCGCCGGCCCAGCGGGATCGCATCGTGATCTGCAACGCCCCGATTGTCGAAGGTGCCATCATGGCCGCCACCGAAAGCTCCGGTGGTTCGTCGCTCGAGGTGGTCCGCCATGCCGCGGAAGAACTGATGGCAGGCCGTTGATGCGGCGGGAGGCAGCCCTTCT
>JADCCH010000024.1 GCA_020252865.1 Methylobacterium sp. | reverse complement strand
TCATCGGGTCACTCCTAGTTCGGAGGCGGTCCGGCAACCCCCTTGTCGTCAACCGATGGCGCCCATCGCCATCAGCCTGCTGCCGTCCGTCTTGTTGGTGAAAGATGCGCCTTGTGCTGCGTCGCAACAAGAGGAGCGAGCGCAACCAAGATATGCGTTAAACGCATATATGCGCCACAAATAAAGAAAAGATGCCTTATTTATGCATGAATAATGAACAGCCCGCCCCCCAATTCAGCAGAACTCCACGAACGATGAGCAGGCATATTCTGGCCGAACATCGCTTGAAGCGCAGGGCATGGCCCGTTACGATTTCATCTTTCCCCAAAAACAGGACCGAGCCCTTCGTGCCGCGCCTTCGCCCCGTTGCTCCACATTTCCCCCACATGCAGGCCCGGTTCCAGAGCTTCACCGAGCGCGGTGAGCCGCAGCACAGCGCCGTGCGCGCCAAGGCGCTGCGCAAGGTGCTGAAATTGCTGAAGCTCGATGGCCTGCTGGTGCCGCGCGCCGATATGTTCCAGGGCGAATATATCCCGGCTTCCGAGAATCGCCTGGGCTGGCTCACGGGATTCACAGGCTCGGCCGGGTTCGCGATTCTCATGGCGGATCGCCTGCCGCTCTTCGTCGATGGCCGCTACACGGTGCAGGCCAAGGCGGAGGTGAATGGCAAGCTGATCTCCATCGTGCCGCTGGCCGAGACAAGCCCGGCTGCCTGGCTGAAGCGCGAGGCGCCAGGCACGCGCATCGGCTATGATCCGCATCTCTTCACCGCGCGCGGCCTCGCCCGGTTCGAGCGGGCCGCGCAGGAAGCGGAGATCACGCTGGTTGCAACCAGGGAAGACCCCTTCGCCACGGTCTGGGAAAGCCGCCCCACGGCCCCCGCGACCCCTGTCATCGACCACCCCGTGACTTTCGCCGGTGAAAGCCGCGAGGCGAAGATCGCGCGATTGCAGGAGAGCCTGCGCGAGCGGAAGCTTGACGCGCTGCTGGTTTCGGAATGCCCCTCGGTCAACTGGCTGTTGAATATCCGCGCGGGCGATGTGCCGCATCTGCCGATTCTCCGCGCTTTCGCGCTGGTGCCGGCGGAGGGCAAGCCGAGCCTGTTCGTCGATCCCGCCCGGCTGGAGCCGGGGCTCGCGAAGGCGCTGGCCGGCATCGTGGAGATCGTGAAACCGGGCACGGAAGGCGCGCTGGAGGTCGAGGCGCGGCTCATCAGGCTTGCGAAGTCCGGCTCGCGCATCCGTCTCGACGAGGAGAGCGCACCTTTGCGCTTCTCGGAAGCCATTCGCTCGGCCGGCGGCACGCCTGATCTCGGACCGGACCCGATTGCGCTGATGAAGGCGCGCAAGAACGAAATCGAAATCGCGGGCTCGCGCGCGGCGCATTTGCGGGACGGCGTGGCGATGGTGCGCTTCCTCGCCTGGCTCGATCGCGAGATCGCAAGGGGCACGCCGCTGACGGAGATCGACGCGGCCGTGGCGCTGGAAGGGTTCCGGCGCGAGACGAATGCGTTGGTCGATGTCTCCTTCCCCTCGATCTCCGCCGCCGGCCCCAATGCCGCCCTGCCGCATTACCGCGTGACGGAAGCGACCAATCGCCCGATTACGCCCGGGCTCTATCTCATCGATTCAGGCGGGCAATATCGCGACGGCACCACCGACATCACCCGCACGGTCGAGGTGAAGCGCTCCACGAAAGCGATGTGCGAGGCCTTCACCCGCGTGTTGCGCGGCATGATCGCGGTGGCGCGCGCCACCTTTCCAAAGGGCACATCCGGCGCGCAGCTCGATGCGCTCGCGCGCCTGCCGCTCTGGGAAGCCGGCATGGATTTCGACCATGGCACCGGCCATGGCGTGGGCTCGTTCCTCTCGGTGCATGAGGGGCCGCAACGCCTTTCGAAACTGGGTCATACCGCGCTCGAACCGGGGATGATGCTCTCCGACGAGCCCGGCTATTATCGCGAGGGTGCCTTCGGCATCCGCATCGAGAACCTGATCGTCGTGGAGCCGCGCGCGATTGCTGGTGGCGAGCGGCCGATGTTCGGCTTCGAGACGCTCACCTTCTGCCCGATCGACCGGCGCCTGATCGCAAGATCCATGCTCTCCCGCGCCGAGCGCGACTGGATCGACGCCTACCATGCCGAAACGCGCGAAAGGCTCGCGCCCCTCCTCGAGGCGGAAACCAGCGCCTGGCTGGAGGATGCAACGCGGCCGCTATGAAAACGGACACGAACAGCCGGGCCTTCCTCATCCTGCTCGTCATGCTCTCCATGCTGGGGCCGCTGACGCTGAACATCCTCGTGCCCTCGCTGCCGGGGATGGTGGATAGCCTGAAGGCCTCGAAGGAGAGCGTGCAGCTCACGCTTTCGCTCTACCTGCTCGGCATGGCGGTGGGGCAATTGATGCTCGGCCCGCTGGCCGATCGCTTCGGACGGCGCCCTGTGCTGCTGGTGGCGCTTGTCCTCTATATCCTGTCGAGCCTTGCGGCCTATCTCGCCCCGAATGTCGAGATGCTGATTGTCGCCCGCATCCTGCAGAGCTTCGGCGCGACGGCGGGCATCACGCTAGGGCGCACGATGATCCGCGACCTCTATTCGCGCGATTCCGCCGCCAGCATGATCGCCTATGTCACCATGGCCATGGTGGTGGCACCGATGGTTTCCCCCGTTCTCGGCGCAACGATCGACGATCTGTTCGGCTGGCGTGCCATTTTGCTGTTCTGTTCGGTGCTCGGCTTCATCTCCCTTGTGATCGCCGCGCCCATCCTGCCGGAGACGCGGCCGGAAAGCCTCGTCGCGGCCACGGCGGGCGATGTCGCAAGGCGGAGTGTGGAATTGCTCGGGGACCGCCGCTTCATGGGCTATTGGGGCGCGGGCGCCTTCTGCTCGGGCATGTTCTTCGCGTTTCTCGGCACCGCTCCCTACCTGATGATCGAAGTTCTGGGCCGCCCCAAGACCGAATACGGCCTGTGGTTCATGACGCTCTCGCTGGGCTACATGGCGGGGAACTTCGTTTCCGGCCGCTTCGCGCCCAGCCTGGGCGGCGAGTGCCTCATCTTCTGGGGCAATATGGTGGGGCTGGTGGGCGCCCTGATGATCCTCGCCGGCGCGATCACGGGCTGGCTTCACCCGCTGGCCTTGTTCATGCCAGCCATGGTGGCTTCGTTCGGCAATGGTCTGGTGTTGCCCAACAGCATCGCGGCGGGCGTGGGCATCAATCCGCTCGCGGCGGGCGCGGGTTCGGGACTGCTCGGCTTCGGGCAGATGGGCCTCGGCGCCGTGGCGAGCTATCTCGGCGGCAAGCTGGTGACGGGCACGGCCATGCCGCTCGCGATCATCATGACGGTCTGCGCCGTGCTGGCGCTCGCCTCGGGTTGGCTCTCGCGCCGCGAGGATTGAGCCTTGGAGCGGTTGCCGATCTGACCGAATCAGATCGACCGCTCTAAGCTCTTGATTTAAAGTATTTTCTTTCGAAGAACCGGTATCCACTTCTTGGAAAAAATGCTCTAGCCGCCGATCAGCGCGAGCCATTCATCCTCGCTGATCACCTTCACGCCGAGTTCGGTTGCCTTCTCCAGCTTCGAGCCTGCGCCGGGCCCGGCAATCACGAGATCGGTCTTCTTCGAGACCGACCCCGCGACCTTCGCGCCGAGGCTTTCCGCGCGCGCTTTCGCCTCGTCGCGCGTCATCTTCTCGAGGGAGCCGGTGAAGACCACCGTCTTGCCGGCGACCGGGCTTTCGGCGGCGGGCTTCTCGGCCGGAAGGATGGTGAGTTCGCCAGCCAGCCGATCGACCATCGCCACCGCTTCGGCACGGGTAAAGAATTCAGCCACGGCATCGGTCACGGCATCTCCGATCTGGTCGAGCGCCTGAAACTCGGCAACGGCCTCGGCATCACCCGCTGCGATGCGCCGGGCCTGCGCCTCGAAAGCGGGCCATTCGCCCGATGCGCGCGCCAGCACCTTTGCCGTCGTCTCGCCGACATGGCGGATGCCCAGAGCAAAGATGAAACGTTCGAGGCTGATTTTGCGCCGCTCCTCGATGGCTGCGAAGAGCTTCGCGACCGAGGTTTTGCCAAAGCCCTCGAAATTCTCGATCTTCTGGAGGCTCGCCGCATTGCGCGCTTGCAGCGTGAAGATATCCGCCGGTTCGCGGATGCGTAAACCTTCCACAGGGCAATCAAAAAAGAAGGCGATCTGCTTCTCGCCCAGCCCCTCGATGTCGAAGGCGCGGCGCGAGACGAAATGCTTCAAATGCTCGATGCGCTGATGCGGGCAGGCGAATTCGCCGGAGCATCGCCGCACGGCACCTTCCACGCCCGCGCCGGTTTCCTCGCGGATCACCGGTGTCTTCAGCGCGCAGGGGCAAAGCGTGGGGAATTCGAAGGCTTGCGAATCCGCCGGGCGGCGATCCTTCACCACCTCGACGACCTGCGGGATGACATCACCCGCGCGCTGGATAACCACGAAATCACCGATCCTCGCATCGAGCCGCGCGATTTCATCGGCGTTGTGGAGCGTGGCATTGGAGACGACGACGCCGCCCACCGTGATCGGTTCGAGCTTGGCGACGGGCGTGAGCGCGCCGGTGCGCCCGACCTGGATTTCGATGGCGTTGAGGCGCGTCACCGCCTTCTCGGCCGGGAATTTATGCGCAATCGCCCAGCGCGGCGCGCGCGCCACGAAACCGAGCCGGGCCTGGAGCGCCAGCTCGTCCACCTTGTAGACGACGCCATCGAGATCATAGCCGATGGTCGGGCGCTCACGCTCGATCAGCCGGTAATGCGCGAGGAGGTCATCCGCGCTCTCGCAGCGCGCCATCAGCGGATTGGTGGGGAAACCCCAGCTCTTGAAGGTCTCGACCATGCCGGATTGCGTCATGGAGGGGCGGAATTCCTTCCCCTCTGAATCGCTCATCTCGCCCCAGCCATAGGCGAAGAAGCGCAAGGGGCGGCTCGCGGTGATGCTCGCATCAAGCTGGCGCAGGGAGCCCGCCGCCGCATTGCGCGGATTGGCGAAAATCTTGCCGCCGGTTTCTGCCTGCCGCGCGTTCAGCGCCGCGAAATCGGCATGCCCGAGATAGACCTCGCCGCGGATCTCCGTCACGTCCGGCGCATCCGCGGGCAGCGTCGCGAGAATACCAATGGTCGGGTTTGGCGCAGCCATCAGCGCGCGGATATTGGGCGTCACATCCTCGCCTTCCGCGCCATCGCCGCGCGTGGCTGCCGAAACAAGCAGGCCCTTTTCATAGCGCAGGGACAGCGAGAGACCGTCGATCTTCGGTTCGGCGGTGATGGCCAGAGGCTTCTCCGCCGGCCAATCGAGGAAGCGCTTCACGCGATCCACAAAGTCGCGCGCCTCGGCCTCGTTCATGGCATTGCCGAGCGAGAGCATGGGCACCTTGTGGCGCACCTTGGCGAAGCGCCCGGCAGGCGCGGCACCGACGCTTGTGCTCACAGCCGCCTTGAGATGCGGAAAGGCCGCCTCCAAAGCCTGAAGCCGCTGGCGCAGGGCATCATACTCGGCATCCGAGATCGTCGGCGCATCTTCCTGGTGGTAGCGGCGATCATGCTCGGCGATCTCGCCCGCGAGTGCGGCATGTTCGATGCCCGCCTCGAGGGGCGTGAGGGTCGCCGGGTCGCGGCCGGTCGGCATGGATCACGTCTCCATCAGGCGGGCGGCGGCGGCGCGGGCCTCATCGGTGATGGCCGCGCCCGAGAGCATGCGCGCGATCTCCTCTCGCCGGGCGGCATCATCGAGCAGGCGCACGCGCGTCGCGACGCGGTCGCCCTCGCCGCTCGCGGCCTTCGAGATTTCGAAATGCGTGGAGGCGCGCGCCGCGACCTGCGGCGCATGCGTGACCGCGAGCACCTGCACCCGCGCCGCGAGCCGAGCGAGCCTTGCGCCGATGGCATCGGCCACCGCACCGCCCACGCCCGTATCGATCTCGTCGAACACGAGCGTCGGCGCCGAACCACGATCCGCCAGCGTCACCTTCAGCGCCAGCATGAAGCGCGCAAGCTCGCCGCCCGAGGCCAACTTCATCATCGGGCCCGGCCTTGAACCCGGATTGGTCGCGACATGGAATTCCACGCGATCGATGCCGGTGGCTTCGAGGCGGGCGGGATCGGTTTCCACCCGCGTCTCGAAACGCGCGCGCTCCAGCTTCAGCGGCGGCAATTCGCCGGCACTCGCCTCATCCAGCGCAAGGGCAGCGTTCCGGCGGTTCTCCGAGACCATGCGCGCCTTGGTGGCGAGCACGGCTTGGCGCGCGGCGACATCCCTTTCGAGGCGCGCAAGTTCGGCCTCGCCATGGTCGAGCGCCTCGAGATCGCCGGCGAGTTTCGCGGCGAGTGCGGGCAGGTCATCCACAGGCGTCTGGTATTTCCGCCCGGCGGCACGCAGGGCAAAGAGCCGCTCTTCGATGCGTTCCAGTTCACGCGGGTCGAATTCCGCCTGCCGCAGCTCCGCCTCGAGGCTCTGATGCGCGAGATCAAGCGATTGCAGCGCGGCATCGAGCGCGGTGACGGCCACGGCGAGATCGGGCCCCGCCTGCTCGCGGCGCCGTTCGAGCCGGCGCAGCACCGAGAGCAGGATCGGCCCCGGCGCATGGTCGCCCGACAGAATGTCAGCGGCTTCGCGCAGATCGCCGGTGATCTTCTCCGCCTGCATCATCCGCTGGCGCTCGGAGGCGAGGCGTTCTTCCTCGCCCGGCTCAGGCGCAAGTTTCTCGAGTTCAGCGGTGGCATGGCGGATATAATCTGCTTCGCGCCGCGCAGCCTCGATGCGCGCCTCATGCTCGCGAAGTATGCGTCCCGCCTCACGCCATTGGGCATGAAGCCGGGAAAGCTCGGCGACATCATCGCCCAGGCCCGCAAAGTCATCGACGAGATCGCGATGCGTGCCAGGATCGATCATCGCGCGATCAGCGTGCTGGCCGTGGATTTCCACCAAAGCGGCCCCGATGGCGCGCAGCGCCTGCATGGAAACCGGCTGGTCGTTCACATAAGCGCGCGAACGGCCATCGGCCATCTGCACCCGGCGCAGGATGAGATCACCCTCGACCTCTGCGCCAGCCTCCACGGCGGCGCGGATCGCACCGTGATCGGGCGGGAGATCGAAAACGGCCGTCACCTGCCCTTGCTGTGCGCCAGCGCGCACAAGCGAGCCGTCGCCGCGCCCGCCCAGCGCCAGCGCCAACGAATCGAGCAGGATGGACTTGCCCGCGCCGGTCTCGCCTGTGAGCACGGAAAGGCCCTGCCGGAAACCGAGATCCAGCCGCTCGATCAGAACGATATCGCGGATCGAGAGCCGGGAGAGCATGGCGTGCTCTTCCCGGCGATCAGAGGACAGCCGAGAGGCCCATCGAGCGCAGGGTCTTGCTGATCCAGGAGCCCCGATCCTCGCGCGGCTCGAGCCCGCCCGATTTCAGCAGCGTGAAGGCATCCTTGTACCACTGGCTTTCGGGGAAGTTATGGCCAAGCACGGCGGCCGCTGTCTGCGCCTCGTTCACGACGCCCAGAGCCATGTAGGCCTCGGTGAGGCGCGACAGGGCTTCTTCGACATGGCGCGTGTTCTGGTACTTCACCAGCACCTCGCGGAAACGGTTGACCGCCCCGGTGAAGTTGCGCTGGTTCAGGTAGAAGCGCCCCACTTCCATCTCCTTGCCTGCAAGCTGGTCTCGCGCCATGCGGATGCGATCGCGCGCATCGCCGGCATATTCGGAATTCGGCCACTTGCGGACGAGATCCTCGAAAGTCTGCAGCGACTTCTCTGCGCGTTCCTGATCACGCTGAATGTCGAGGATCTGGTTGTGGTAGCTCATGCCGACCAGATACTGCACATAGGGCGTCTCGGGACTGGCTGGATAAAGCTGGACATAACGGCGACCGACGCTGATCGCCTCGGAGTAATCACCCCCCTCGTAGGAGGAAAAGGTTGCCAGCACCATGGCGCGGCGCGACCAGCCCGAATAGGGATATTGCTTGTCGAGTTCGGCAAACTTCTTGGAAGCGCTGCCGTAATCGCGGGCCTCAAGGCGCGCAAGGCCATCGTTGAACAGCACTTCGGCGCGCTCATCCTTGCCGATATCGCTCTTCGGGCTCTTGTCCTCGAAGGGATTGAAACTCGATATCGTGTCGGAAACGGTTTCGCAGGCCGCGACCGAGAAGGCCATGAGGACACCCGCCGTGAGCCGCAGGAAGCGCCCGGCTCGGCCCGGCTTGCGATTCTTGTCGTTTCCGTCCGTCATCACGACCACCCTGCCCCCAATCAACCGGGAGACTGTTCCCGGCCCCGCCCGAGGGACAAGGCCGGATTCACCATAACGCTTGCGCTCTTCTGGTGGAAACCGCCCCTCAAGGCAAGAGCCAGTCCGAACGCATCATGGAATGTCGTTAACCGAAGCGACGCGGCATCTTTGTGGCAAAGGCTTCGAAAAGCGACAGGTTGCGCTGGTGAGCCTCAGTTGATCTCGGGGGCGAAGGCGGCGGCCGGCTGCATCACCATTTCACCGCGGGCCCGGGCCGGCCGGCGAACCGCATCGGTGACGGCATAATTCCCTCGATCGGAGAACAGGGCGGAGAGCATCATCACGTTGAGCTTGTGGCCGGGGCAGAAAGCCTTGTAGTGGCCCTGCAGGGCATGGCCAGCAAGCGAAAGATCGCCAATGGCATCCAGCAGCTTGTGGCGAACGAATTCATTGGGGAAGCGAAGGCCCTCGGGATTGACCACGCGGTCTTCGCCGACCGCAACGGTATTCTCGAGAGAAGCGCCAAGGGCGAGGCCCGCTTTCCAGAGCGCCTCCACATCCTTCATGAAGCCGAAGGTGCGGGCGGCGGCGACCTCACGGCGATAGCGATCGGCCGAGAAATCGAAGGAATAGGTCTGCCGGCCGATGGCCGGGTTCTTGAAATCGAGCTCGATATCGAGCCGGAAACCATCATAGGGTGAGAGTTCGGCATGGGCGTTGCCCATCTCGATGCGCACGGGGCGCAGCACCCGCACCATCTTGCGCGGCACGAAGAGACGCTTCACACCCACCTGAAGGATCTGCTCGACGAAGATGCGCGAGGAGCCGTCGAGGATCGGCATTTCCGGCCCATCGACCTCGACCAGGACATTGTCGATCTCGAGACCGGCCAAAGCCGACATCAGATGCTCGATGGTCGCAATGCTGGCCCCGGTCTCATCGCCGATCACGGTGCAGAGCTGTGTATCCTGCACCGATGTATGGCGCGCCTCGATCAGCCGCTCGCGGCCATTCGGAAGGTTGGTGCGCAGGAAGGTGATGCCTGAATTCGCTTCTGCCGGATGAAGAACCACGCGCGCGGGTTGACCCCGATGAACACCAATCCCCTCGATGACAACCTGATCGGCCAGCGTGGTTTGAGTCACGGCGCAGTCCCCTTGTCCGAAGGCGATCGCTGCTGGCCGGTTCAATTGCATCGAACCTGCCTCTTGCCATTGACCGCGCGGAGGAGTGCCGGATCATTCCGTCCCTGCCAGCCTGAAACGCGATCGATCACCTCCTTCGGCCGCAACGCGAAGCAGCGACCTTTCCGGCTGAAGTGATTAACGTCTGGCGTCGCGTTCGCAAAATCACTGTTTCTTACCAACTGTAACACAAATCGGCCATGATCCGTCATCGGGTCATAGCCTGCTTTCATATTGTATTTCAGAGGCTTGATCGGCATTGCCGCTGAGCCGGTTTGTGGCCGCCCGCCAACGCGCGGAGGGCCATGTGTCAGAGCCTGACAGCGGGCAGCACATTCCCGCTATCCACAGATCATTTCGCCTGGCGGCGCAAGAAGGCCGGAATCTCCAGCTGGTCGTCTTCGAAGGAGCGGGTCGGAGCCGGCACACGGCCCTGCGAATCGAGCTGGCCCTGCGCCGCGCGATAGGCGGGAGCAGCCGGCTGCGACGCCGTGCGGCGTCCGTACATCGCATGGGTCGCGGTCGG
>JADCCH010000239.1 GCA_020252865.1 Methylobacterium sp. | reverse complement strand
TCAAGCGAAGTGGGAACCGGTTCGCGTGAAGAAAACGCGATAAGATCAAGAGAGAAGCATTTTCAAGCGAAGTGGGAACCGGTTCGCGTGAAGAAAATGCGATAAGATTAAGAGAGAAGCATTTTCAAGCGAAGTGGGAACCGGCTCGCGTGAAGAAAATGCGATAAGAGAAAAAGATGGAGCATCCGATCTCATTCGGTCAGATCGGAAAATGCTCCAGGAAAAAGGCCCGGTTTCCCAGGCCTTTTCGCGTTCACTCCGCCGCCTGCTGGATGGGACGGGGCGGTGTCCAGCGCAGGATGGGATTGCGCGCGGCGCGCGTTTCATCGAGCCTCCGACGCGGTGCATGGAATGGCGCGCCCGAGAATCGTTCGGTCTCGCCGCGCTTCGCCCGCATCGCGAGATCGCGCAAGGCCATGATGAAAAGATCGAGCGAGGCGCGGCTTTCGCTCTCGGTCGGCTCCACAAGCATCGCACCATGCACGATCAGCGGGAAGTACATGGTCATCGGGTGATAACCCTCGTCGATCATCGCCTTGGCGAAATCGAGCGTGGTGACGCCGGTATCCTTCAGCCAGGTGTCGTCGAAGAGCGCCTCGTGCATCGAGGGGTGCTTCGGGAACGGTACGGACATCAGATCCTGCAAACCGGCGCGGATGTAATTGGCCGAGAGCACGGCATCTTCCGAGGCCTGCTTCATGCCATCCGCGCCGTGGCTCAGCATGTAGGCCAGCGCGCGCACATACATGCCCATCTGGCCATGAAAGGCGGTAATGCGCCCGAAGGGTGTCGCCTTGCCGGCATCCGCCACATGCTCGACAAGTTCGAGGCGCTTGCCCTTGCGGCGGATGAACGGCACCGGCGCAAACGGTGCAAGACGCTTCGAAAGCACCACCGGCCCGGCACCGGGACCGCCGCCGCCATGGGGCGTCGAGAAGGTCTTGTGCAGGTTGATATGCATGCAATCGATGCCGAGATCCCCGGGCTTCGCCTTGCCGACGATGGCGTTGAAATTCGCGCCATCGCAGTAGAAATAGGCTCCGGCCTTCTTCATGGCGCGGGCGATTTCCACGATTTCCGGCTCGAAGATGCCGCAGGTATTGGGGTTCGTGAGCATGATGGCCGCGACATCCGGGCCGAGGAGCTTCTTCACGTCCTTCACATGCACCGTGCCATCGGCGCGGGCCGGGACCGGCTTCACCTCGAAGCCGATCAGCGCGGCGGTTGCCGGGTTGGTGCCATGGGCTGAATCCGGCACCAGCACGACGCGGCGCGTTTCGCCCTCGCCCTTGGCCTCGATGGCGGCCTTTATCGCCATCATGCCGCAGAGTTCGCCATGCGCGCCGGCTTTCGGCGACATCGCCACGGCTTCTGTGCCCGTGAGCGTCATCAGGTAATGCGCCAGCATCTCGATGAGTTCGAGCGCGCCCTGCACGGTCGATTGCGGCTGGAGCGGATGGATATCCGCAAAGCCCGGAAGGCGCGCCATCTTCTCGTTCAAGCGCGGATTATGCTTCATCGTGCAGGAACCGAGCGGGAAAAGCCCGGTATCAATGCCGTAATTCTTGCTTGAGAGGCGCACGAAATGGCGCATCGTCTCGGGCTCCGAAAGCCCGACAAGCCCGATCGGGGCCTTGCGTTCCTGCCCGCCGAGGCGGGACTTCACGGCCTTGGGTGCAGGAATATCCACGCCCGTGGTCTCGGCGCGACCGATCTCGAAGAGCAGTGCCTCTTCGATGATCAGCGCGCGGTTGCCCGTGAAGGTCGGGTGCGCATGCGCCGCGGCTTCACCGGCGGAAGTGGGACGACCCTGATTGTTCAGCATGAGAGCGCTCCCTTCAGCGCGGCGATGAACGCTTCGCGATCCTCATCCGTATTCACTTCGGTGTTGGCGACGATCAGGAGGTCATCGAGGCCGGCGCCGGGCAGCAGGCGCGAGACGGGCACGCCCGCGAGAACGCCCTTCTTCGCCATCTTTTCGATCGCCTCGGCCGCGTTCACCGGCAGCTTCACGGTGAATTCGTTGAAGAAGGCGGATGTCATCACCTTCACGCCCTTCACGGCTTCGAGCCGTTCGGCGAGATCCACCGCATTGGCGTGGTTGACCTCGGCCAGCTGACGCAGGCCCTTCTCACCCAGCAAAGTCATGTGGATGGTGAAGGCGAGGCAGCAGAGGCCCGAATTCGTGCAGATATTCGAGGTCGCCTTGTCGCGGCGGATATGCTGCTCGCGGGTGGAGAGGGTCAGCACGAAGCCGCGCTTTCCTTCCGCATCCACCGTTTCACCGCAGAGGCGACCCGGCATCTGGCGCACATATTTCTGCTTCGCCGCGAAGAGCCCGACATAGGGACCGCCGAAATTGAGGCCATTGCCGATGGATTGCCCCTCGCCCACCACGATATCCGCGCCCTGCGCGCCGGGGCTCTCGATGAGGCCGAGCGAGAGCGCTTCCGTGAAGACGGCGATCAGCAGCGCGCCCTTGGCCTGCGCGGCGGCGGCGAGCGGGCGGAGATCACGGATATTGCCGAACACATCCGGGTTCTGCACCACGATGCAGGAGGTCTCGTTGTCGATGAGCCTGGCGAGATCTTCCGTGCCGGTGACATCGGCGGGGGCCGCGACCACCGCATCATTCGCCATGGCCGAGAGCGTCTTCACCACATCGGCATATTGCGGATGCAACCCGCCCGAGAGTACCGCCTTGCGGCGCTTGGTGACGCGATGCGCCATCAGCACCGCCTCGCCCGCGCCGGTCGAGCCGTCATACATCGAGGCGTTGGCGACCTCCATGCCGGTGAGAAGCGCCACCTGCGTCTGGAACTCGAAGAGATATTGCAGCGTGCCCTGCGCGATTTCCGGCTGGTAGGGCGTGTAGCTCGTGAGAAACTCCGAACGCTGGATCAGGTGATCCACCGTCGCCGGCACATGGTGCTTGTAGGCTCCCGCACCGACGAAGAAGGGCACGGAGGAGGCCGGCACGTTCTTCTGCGCAAGCGCGCCGAGCTTGCGCTCGACGGCGAGTTCGCCCGCATGGTGCGGCAGGTTCACCGGCTCCTTGAGGAGCTTGTCGGCGGGAATATCGGAGAAAAGATCATCGACGGTCGCCACGCCGATCCGGGCGAGCATGCCGGCGCGATCATCGGGGGTCAGCGGCAGGTAGCGCATCTTGGCCTCACGCGATTGATTTTAGGTATTCGG
>JADCCH010000238.1 GCA_020252865.1 Methylobacterium sp. | reverse complement strand
CTCCGCCAGCGTCTTCTGCGCCTGGCGAAGCCGCTCGACGCGGGCGGCGAGATCCGGGTTCGGATGGTAACCGAGGACACGCTCGCCCAGAGCAATGGCGATATCATTGGGGTCCAGCGCGCCCTTCACGGGGAAGAGTCACTCGCCCTTTTCGTCGCGCTTGCCGATCACGGTCGGCTGGTTCGCAGTTCCGTAGAGTTCCTCGCGCACCTGCACCTCGATGAGGCTGCGCTTCTCCTCGACCACCATGATGAGATCGAGCCCCCGCGCGAAATCCTGCAATTCGCGCTGGCTGATCGGCCAGGGCGAGCCGAGCTTGTAGAGGCGGATGCCAAGCTGGTTGGCCTTCCGTTCATCAAAGCCGAGATCGTCGAAGGCCTGGCGCGTATCGAGATAGCTCTTGCCGGTGGTGATGATGCCGATCTTCGGCGTGGCACCGCCGGTGGTGACGAAATGGTTCAGGTTGTTGGCGCGGATGAAGGCCACGGCCGCCGCACGCTTGAACTCATGCAGACGCGCCTCCTGCTCGAGGAAGCCATCGCGCGGGCGGATGTTCAGGCCACCCGGCGGGAAGGCGAAATCATCCGGCACGATGATCTTCACGCGGTCGATGGAGCCATCCACCGAGGCGGTGGATTCGATGTTGTCCTTCACGCATTTGAGCGCGGTCCACGCGCCGGTGAAGCGGCTCATCGCATAGCCGTAGAGGCCGTAATCGAGGATTTCCTGCACGCCCGCAGGGTTCAGGATCGGCACCATGGGATCGAGGAAATGGAACTCGGACTGATGCGCCGTGGTGGAACTCTCGGCCGTGTGGTCGTCACCCATCAGCGCGAGCACGCCACCATGCCTGGAAGTGCCCGCCAGGTTCGCGTGGCGGAACACATCGCCGCAGCGGTCGACGCCCGGCCCCTTGCCATACCAGAGGGCAAAGACGCCATCATACTTCCCCTCGCCGCGCATCTCGGCCTGCTGGGTTCCCCAGACGGCGGTGGCCGCGAGATCCTCGTTGAGGCCCGGCTCGAAACGGATATTCGCTTTTTCGAAAAGCTTCTTCGCCCGGACGAAGTTCTGGTCGAGGCCTCCCAATGGCGAACCACGATAGCCGGAAATGAAACCCGCGGTATTCAGACCCGCACGGCGGTCTCGTTCGCGCTGCATCAGCAGCATGCGCGTGACGGCCTGTGCGCCATTGAGGAAGACAGGACCCTGCGCAAGGTCATACTTGTCTTCCAGCGTGACGTGACGCAGCGGAAACGGCTCACCCATCGTCACTCTCCCCTGTGAACGATCCGGACGCTTTCGGCGCTTGTCCCACGCCAGCTTGAAACCTTAGTATACGTCAGCATTGCTGCCCTAACCAGCGGATTTGCGCTTCCCAGGGGCTTCCGCCATGTATTCGCCATCCTGATGCGCGAGATGTAGAAATTGAACATGAAACGTTTTCGATTCGCCCCTCCATCCGCAATGAAATTGCGAGCACTTCTGGCTTTTTTCGCCGTTTTCCTGCCTGCGCTGGCTTTGGCGCATCCGCATGTCTGGGTGACGGCAACGACAACCGTGGTGACGACACCCGGCGGCACCATCACCGCCATCAAGCATCGCTGGACCTTCGACGAACCGTTTTCGGCCTATGCCGTGATGGGCATGGACAAGGATGGCGATGGGAAATTCAGCCGCGAGGAACTCGCGCCCTTTGCCAGGATCAACATGGAATCGCTGCATGAATATGGCTTCTTCACCAGCGTGAAGCAGGGCAAGAGCGCGATCGCCTTCTCCGACCCCGTGGATTACTGGCTCGACCATGACGGCAAGGCGCTGACCCTGAATTTCACCCTGCCGGTGAAGGAAGGCGCGATTGTCGTGAAGGATGCGCGCCTCGAAGTGTCCGACCCCTCCTTCTTCGTCTCCTTCGAATTCGCGAAGGAGAACCCCGTTCGGGTGGAAGGTTCGAGCAAGAGTTGCAAGCCGCAATTGCGGCCGCCGCCGGCCGGCGTGTTCCAGCGCCTGTCGCAACTGGGCGAGAATGCCTTCAACAACGCTCCGCCCGGCGGGCTGGGGGTCGATTTCTCGACTCCCGTGACCTTCTCCTGCCCGTAAGCTCGACGGCATGACCGGAGGAGGCATGACTGGAGGCGGCATGGCGGAGGCTTGCGGGTGCGCGCTGCTTGTCGCGCTGGTGGTTGTTGCATTGCCCCCGGACGTGCTGGCGCAAACCGCCCCTTTCGGCCTGCCTGCGCCACGCGGCGCATCACCGCCCGCCGCCGAGGGGCTCGGCGCCTGGTTCCTGCAGAAGCAGGCGGAATTCCACCGCGCGCTGACCCTCGCCTTCCGTGAGGCTTCGAATGATCGTGGCAGCATCCTCACGCTCATCGGCCTCGCCTTCGCCTATGGCGTGGTCCATGCGATCGGGCCGGGACACGGCAAGGCGGTGATCTCGGGCTATATCGTCGCGAATGAGAGCGCGCTGAAGCGTGGCGTGGCGCTTGCCTTCGGTGCTGCCGCCGTGCAGGCCTTGATCGCGCTCGGCGTGGTCCTGTCAATCGCGAAAGTGGTGGGCGGCACCGCGCGCGATGTCGATCGCTCCGTTTTGATCATCGAAACCCTCGGCTTCTCGCTGATCGTCGCGATGGGGCTTTGGATCGTCTGGCGAAAGGGCCGCGCGCTGCTGGGCCTCACGCCCGCCGAAGCGGCCTGCACGCATGACCATGGGCCAAGCCCCGCCGTTTTCGCGAAGGGCAGCCGCGCGAGCCTCGCGCTGGCGGCCATCGGCGCGGGAATCCGCCCCTGCACGGGCGCGATCATCCTCCTGGTCTTCGCACTCTCGCAGCGGCTATACCTGCTGGGCGCGGCATCCGTGCTGGCCATGGCCATCGGCACGGCCATCGGCACAAGCCTCTTCGCGATGCTCGCGGTGAAGGCGAAGCATGTCGCGCTCTGGCTCGCGAGCGGACGCAGCCACACGGCGCTCCGGGCACAGCTCGCGCTGGAGACGCTTGCCGGCATCGCCCTCGTGGCAATCGGCGCGGCCCTCCTTTCCGGCTTGATGACCACCGGGAGCTAGAGCATGCTGTGAAAAAGTGGAATCCGGTTTTTCACAAAAAAGCATGCGATAATAATAAGATAAGAGCATGATGTGCTTCCGTCTGAACACATCATGCTCTAAAGACCTTCCGCCCCTCCATCCGAGCGCGGATCGTGATCCGCCATGATCGCGCCTTTCGCATTGCGGATCAGCATGCCCGCATGGCCGAACATGTCGGCATAGGGCTTGTTGATCACCTCGATCTCGTGGCCCATGCTTGAAAGGCGATCGAGCAGATGCCCATCCGCGCGGTTCTCGACCTTCAATGTTGCACTGGTGCCGCCCCAGGTCCGCCCGAACAGGAAACGCGGGCGATCCAGCGCCTCGGAGACCGGCAGCCCGTAGCGGATGGCGCGGAAGAACACCTGCGCCTGGAATTGCGGCTGGCCATCGCCCCCCATCGCCCCGTAGGACGCGACGCGGCCATCATCGAACACCGCGAGCGGCGTGTTGAGCGTATGGAAGGGACGCCGACCCGGCTGCAGCGGGTTCAGCGCCTTGGGATCAAGCGAGAAGGCCACGCCCCGGTTCTGCCAGAGGATGCCCGTGTTCGGCAACACCACGCCCGAGCCATATTCCCAGTAGAGCGACTGGATGAAGGACACCGCGAGGCCCGAACCATCGATCGCGCCCATCCAGATCGTGTCGCCGTCATCCTTCGCAAAGGGCCAGCTTGCCGCGCGATTGGGCTTCACGGCATCCGCCTCCCGCGCCACCCGCTCCGGCGTGAGGAAGTTCGCAGGGTCAACCGCGAGATGGTCGAAATCGGTCACCACGCGATCGCGGATGGCATAGGCGCGCTTCGCCGCCTCGATCAGCCCGTGCCAATGCGCGGGACTTTCGGCCTCCTTCGCCTCCAGACCGTTGAACACCCCGTGGAGGATGAGCGAGGCCAGACCCTGCGTGGGCGGCGGGTTATTGT
>JADCCH010000237.1 GCA_020252865.1 Methylobacterium sp. | reverse complement strand
GGGGTTCACGGCCTGGCTCAGCGCGATGGACGGCACGCCGAGCAAGGTGCCCTCCATGGCCGCCGCAATGGTGCCGGAATAGGTGACATCCTCCGCCACGTTCTGCCCGCGATTGACGCCGGAGAGCACGAGATCGGGCCGCTTGCCCTTCAGCACGTGCCTCAGGCCCATGATGACGCAATCGGTCGGCGTGCCCTTCACGGCAAAATGCTTCGGTGAAATCTCGCGCAGGCGCAAGGGATCGTTCAGCGAGAGCGAATGCGAGACGCCGGATTGATCGGTCTCGGGTGCCACCACGATCACGTCATCGCTGATTTCGCGGGCGATTCTCTCCAGCACCGCGAGGCCGGGGGCATGAATGCCGTCATCATTGGTGACGAGGATGCGCATTTCAGTTCCTTTTGGTCCGGGCTTCTCGCTGGCGTCTTGCCCAGGCCTCGCCCGGCGATCCACATCCTGGCACGTGGAAGGGAAAGGCGTGGATGGCCGGGATAAACCCGGCCATGACGGCAGCGTCAAGCGCGTTCGATTTTTGCAAGCCCGCCCATATAGGGGACGAGCACGGGCGGCACCGTGATGGAGCCATCAGGGTTCTGGTAGTTCTCGATGACGGCGATGAGACAGCGCCCCACCGCCACGCCCGAGCCGTTGAGCGTGTGGACGAAGCGCGTTTCCTTTGCGTTGTTTTTCTTGGACGCGAAATCTTCACGCGAACCGGAGGCCACTTCGCTCGATTTCGCTATGGTAGGCCGATACCGCGCCTCCATGCGCCGCGCCTGGAAATCGCCGCAGACCGAACACGAGGAAATCTCGCGATAGGCGTTCTGGCCCGGAAGCCACACCTCGATGTCGTAGGTCTTGCTGCTCGCAAAGCCCATATCGCCAGTGCAAAGCGTCATCACGCGATAATGCAGGCCGAGCTTCTTCAGCACGGTTTCGGCCGCGGCGAGCATGCGCTCATGCTCGTCGGCGCTCTTTTCCGGCGTGGTGATGGAAACAAGTTCCACCTTGTTGAACTGGTGCTGGCGCAACATGCCGCGCGTATCCCGCCCCGCCGAGCCCGCTTCCGCGCGGAAACAGGGCGTGAGCGCGGTGAAGCGCAGCGGAAGCTCCTCCTCCGAGAGGATCTTTTCGCGCACGAGATTGGTGAGCGGGACTTCCGAGGTTGGGATGAGCCAGTGGCCGGATATCAGGTTTTGATTCTCGCGAATAAACTGCTCATGCTTTTGCAAAGCCTTGATGGAATCTGTTCTAGCCTCTTCCAACAATTTATTGGATCGATCCCAAACGTTTGCGTTTGGATCAATCTCTTTAATCAGATCCGCCAAGTTCACGACTCTTCGGAAAAGAGCGTTTCGCTCTGCGCTTAGTTGTGCTTCGACAACATGTGCCGTCGAAGCAGCGCGAAACTGATCTTCCTTGAACTTCGGCAATTGCGCCGTGCCGAACATCGCATCGTCCTTCACGAGGATCGGCGGGTTCACTTCCGTGTAGCCGTGTTCCGTGGTGTGCAGGTCGAGCATGAACTGCCCCAAGGCACGCTCGAGACGCGCCACCTGCCCCTTGGTGACCACAAAACGGCTGCCGGAGAGCTTCGTGGCGGTCTCAAGGTCGATTCCGCCCAGGGCCTCGCCCAGATCGACGTGATCCTTGCCTGTTTCGATGCGCTTCGCCGGGCGCGGCAGCGCGGAGCTTGCGATATCCGGATGCCCCTGCCCGAAATACTCGACATTGCCATGCTCATCCGCGCCATCCGGCACCTCATCCTTGGGGATGTTGGGAATGCCCGAGAGGATGTCGCGGATTTCCGCTTCCATTCTCGCCGTTTCGGTTTCCAACTCCGCCAGCCGCTCCTTGCCGCTGGCGACCTCGGCTTTCAGGGCTTCCGCGCGTCCCATGTCCTTCGCGGCCATGGCAGCGCCGATTTCCTTCGAGGCCGCATTGCGCCGCGCGAGGAGTGTTTCCTTTTCGGTCAACGCGGCGCGATAGGCCGTATCGAGCGCCAGCACGGCATCGACCTTCGCGGCCTCCTCCGGCTTGTTCCGCCGGAGCATCGCGTTCTTCAACGCATCGGGGTTGGCTCGAAGGGCGCGCAGATCGTGCATGGCGGACTCTTTTGAAGGCTCGCGAATCGGATGTCGAATGCACATCCGTCATGGCCGGGTTCAGCCCGGCCATCCACGGTTTTGTGCAAGCGATGCAGGCCTTTTAGAAGACGCGAATGCCCGGGCCAAGCCCGGGCGTGGTGCGCGCGCCTATGCGCCGGGGACCACAGCGGTTCCCGCTTCTTTTGCCGCCTCTTTCTTGTGGTGCTTCTTCTCCACCCACAGCACCGCGAAGATCGCGAGCTCGTAGAGCAGCAGGGTGGGAATCGCGAGCGCGAACTGGCTGATGACATCCGGCGGCGTGAAGATCGCGGCGATGACGAAGACGATCACGATCGCGTAGCGCCGCTTCTCGCGCAGGAACTGCGCGTCGATGAGGCCGATCCGCGCGAGCAGCGTCAGCACCACCGGCAGCTGGAAGGTGATGCCGAAGGCGAAGATCAGCGTCATGATCAGCGAGAGGTAATCATCCACCTTCGGCAAAAGCGAGATGGAGGCGACGCCCTCGGTCGCAGCCTGCTGCATGGAGAGCGAGAATTTCATGAGCAGCGGCATCGCCACGCCCATCACCATCACCGTGCCGAGCAGGAAAAACAGCGGCGTGGCAATGAGATAGGGGCGAAATGCGTCGCGCTCGTCCTTGTAGAGGCCGGGGGCCACGAATTTGTAGATCTGCGTCGCGATGACCGGAAACGCGAGAAACGCGCCACCGAAGACCGCGAGTTTCAGCTGCACAAAGAAATATTCCAGCGGATGCGTGTAGATCAGAGGGGCCTTTTCCGGCCCGCCCGCCGCCCAGACATAGGGCATGACGAGGATGCCGTAGATATATTTCGCGATGCCGAAGCACATGAAGGTCATCACGATGAAGGCCGCGATGGCCTTGATGATGCGCGAGCGCAGCTCGATCAGGTGCTCGATCAGCGGGGCGCGCGAGGCCTCGATTTCGTCCTTGCCGGCGCGGGTGTCGGGGTCGATCGTCGGCGTGGGGTTCGGGTCCAAAGCGGTGCTCATGCGGCGTTTCCGCTCCTGGCGGGTTCAACGGCCGCCGGCGCCGGCTCTGCAGCGGGCGCGGTCGCATCCGAGGCTCCGGCACGGATTTCCGCTTCCATCGCCTGGGCTTCGGCCGAAATGCCTTGCACGGTCTCGTTGACAATGGTCACGCCGGTTTCGCCGCTGGCGGTGGCCTTGGCACTTTCGGCCACGCTCTGCAATTCCTTGCGGATGGGATCGAAAGTGGAGTTCGAAAGCCCGGTCGCCTGGTTCTTGAACTCGTCGAATTCCTTTTTCACGTCGTGCAGCTCGGCCTCGCGCAGGGCGTCGTCGAACTGCGAGCGGAATTCGCCGGCCATGGTGCGCAGTTTCGCCAAGCTGCGGCCCACCGCACGGATGACGCCCGGCAGCTCCTTCGGCCCGATCACGATGAGCGCAACAACGCCCACGATGATGAATTCACCCCAGGAAATATCGAACATGGCGAAAGGGGCACTCCTTCAGGCGCGCGGGGCTTCACCCGAACGCCAACTCGCCCGGCGGAAGCTCAGCTCGCCTTCGGCGGCTGGCTGGCGGGCGTCTGGGTCTGCGTCTGCACGGTTTCGGCAGCCTTGGCCTCGAGCTCCTTGGCTTTCTCGGCGGCGGCCTGTTCGTCTTCCTTCATGCCGGCCTTGAAATTCTTGATGCCCTTGGCGACGTCGCCCATCAATTCGGGGATCTTGCCACGGCCGAACAGCAGCAGCACGACCACTGCGACAATCAGCCAATGCCAGATGCTCATGCTGCCCATGAAGAGGCCTCCTCGAGAAACGCGTTCCGACCACTCCGGTCCCTGGCGGCGGAAACTAGGCTTCCCCGGTGGCAAAAACAAGGACTTCGCGCGGATCGATTTCAATCCCGACATCCGCACCCGGCCGAAAAGGCACGCTTTCCCTGGCCCGCATGCGCAAGGGAGAGT
>JADCCH010000236.1 GCA_020252865.1 Methylobacterium sp. | reverse complement strand
TCTGGCGCAAATGCCCGCCGGAAATGAGCTGACGGCTGCATTTTCCCGTGGGCGCCTCCGGAGCGGACTCCGATCTGATTGAATCAGGCCGTCCGTTCTAATTTCTTATTATTTCACGCATTTTTCGACCAGCCGGTATCCACTTGGTCAGAAAATGCTCTAGCATCATCGCATGTCCTGATTCGAACGAGGTCCCGCGTGATGCTCCGCGCCGTTTCCCTGATCGCCCTTCTCGCGCTCGGCGCTTGCCAGAGCACCGAGCCGCCGAAGCCCGTGGCCCAGGCGCAGGAGCCGCGCGGCGTTTCCATCACGCCGGCGGGCTTCCGCCTGCCGGAAGGCTCGGGCTGCGCGGCCGATATCGCCCGCTTCCGCGCAATCATGAAGAACGATATCGAGACCGGCCACACCACGAAGACCGTCTTCGACCAGATCGAGGGCGAGATGCAGAAGGCCGATACGATGTGCGCTTCCGGCAATGCCGGCGGCGCCTCCGCACATGTCCGGGCGACGCGCGCGCGGTTTGGCTACCCCGGCGGCTGAAATCCAAAGGCGTGGCGCAGAAAGGCGATCTGGAAGGGTGGCATCCGCCCTTCATCCAGATCAGCCTCCCCGCGCACGATATGAATATCGACGAGTTCCTCTTCCTCGAGCGTCTTCATGCGCTCGAGCATCAGCTCACGGGCATCCTCGGCCGGAAGATCAATGCGCACCGGCCGCATGAAGGCGATGCGGGAAGTTCCCATCACACTCGTCCAGCGGGGCTCGACCGTGACATCAGCGGGCAGGAGCCCGGTTTCCTCGCGGAGTTCGCGCAGAACGGAACCGGCGAGATCCACCCGCCCGTCGACCACGTCATCGAGATCGGGCGTGCCAGCCGCGAAATAGATTTTCCCGGCATTGGCGGTATGCGGACCCATCTCGCCCAGCAGAAAGGCGCCATCGCGTGCCTGAAGCGCGGCCATGGCGAAGCCGTTGCGCACCAGTGGCGGCGGATTGCCAAGGCGCATCCAGCCCAGGAACGAGCGGTAATCCGTCGGCGCATAGCCTGCGCGAAAAACCCGCCCCTCCCGCCAGCCGCGATGCTGGAGGAGAACCTGCCCGTTGAAGAGCGCTGGCTTGGCCACCGTTTCCCGCGCCCAGATCCCGGCGATTTCCGCCGCATGATCGCGCGGAAAGGGCCAGTCATAGGGTTCGATGATCGCGTCGATCTCGTCGGTCCCGAAAATTTCGAAGCCGCTCACAGCAATACGCCTTCACTCATGCGAACCGCGCTTCCCCCGATCGCTGCGGCCACCAGCGCGCCATGCTGGATGTCGAGGCCCAACGCGATGAGGCTGGGGCGGCCCATCTCGAAGCCCTGCTCGATCACGAGCTGATGCACGCCGTCTTCCGGCAATTCGCAGATCGCCGCAACGCCCGCGAAGGCCGCAACCGCCGCGCCCGTCGCCGGGTCTTCGGGAATGCCCATCTTCGGTGCGAACATGCGTGCATGCACATGGTGAGCGGAATGCATGGTCTCGCGCGTGTAGAGATAGGCGGCGCTCTTGCCGGTCACGCCGAAAGCCAGCTCCCAGGCGCGCGGATCGGCAATGCCCGCACGGCCGATCGCCTCCAGCGAGCGCACCGGCACCATCACGAAGGGCACGCCAGCGCTCCACGCCGCGATGCCATGGGCACCGAAGCCGATCTCGGCGGGATCAAGCCCGATCGCCGCCGCCACGACCAGCGAATCAAACGGGTGATCCAGCAGCTTCGGCAGCACGGGAAGCGAAAATACCGCCCGGCTGGCGCGGCCGGGCTGGCGCGAGACATCGACCCTGACCGGGCCGATCTTTTCCTCGAGCACGATCGTCACGCCTGCGCCACCGAGCATCTCGCCAGCGCGCAACTCGGCCAACAGCACGGCCGTTCCCACAGTCGGATGGCCAGCGAATGGCAGCTCACTGCCCGGCGTGAAGATGCGGATGCGCGCCGCATGGAGCTGATCCTCCGGCGGGAAGACAAAAACGGTCTCGGGGAGGTTGAACTCCCGCGCAATGGCCTGCATCTCGCCGTCGGTCAGGCCATCGGAATCAAGAATGACGGCGAGCGGATTGCCCTCGTGGCGCTTGTCCGTGAAGACATCGAGTGTGTGAAAACGGCGCCGCATGTTGATTCTCCCTGATGCAAGCCTTGTGACGGGGCGGGCTTTTCCACGCAACCCACAAGATGAATGCGAGGCCAACGCGCTGTTGCGCGACAATTCAGCCAGCCTGTTCCAGAGCATTTTCTGGCGAAGCATGCCCCCGCGAAGACAGGGTAGAAACCGGTTCGCGTGAAGAAAATTCGTTCAAACAAAGAGATAGAGCATCCGAGCTGATCCGGTCAGATCGGAAAATGCTCCAGCGTGAAAAGCCAGGAAGGCTCCACGAATTCCTCCTGCGCCGCCACCGTGAGGATCTCCCGCGAACCCGCCGCCACCGTCCGCGTGAGGAGCCCATGGACAGACGATCCCGCGCGCTGCATCGCGGCGGCAGGGTCCCCCATCCGCAGGCAATGCACGAGAAACAGGGCGGCGATGCAATCTCCCGCGCCATTCACGTGGCAATCGAGCTTCGGCGTGCGCATCCGGTGCAATCCGCCGGGATGCGAGACGGCGATATCCACGGCATCCGCCGCCGTATCGTCCAGCATCAGGGATGTGACCATCACGGTTTTCGGGCCCATGGCGTGGAGGATGGCCAGGGCCGCGCGCAGGTCGGCGAGCGTGGCGATCTCGCGCCCCGCGAGCCAGGCCAGTTCGAACTGGTTCGGCGTGATGAGATCGGCCGCGGGCACCGCGCGATCCCGCATGAATTCGGGGATTCCGGGCCGCACGAAGATGCCCCGCCCCACATCGCCGATCACGGGATCGCAGGCATAGATGGCCCGGGGGTTGGCTGCGCGCACCCGTGCCACGGCATCGAGAATGGCCGAGCCCGTATCATGCGAGCCCATGTAACCCGAAAGCACCGCCTCGCATTGGCCGAGCACGCCCCGTTCGGCTATGCCGCTCACGCAATCGGCGATGAGTCCGGCATCGAAGACCTGCCCGCGCCAGGCGCCATAACCCGTATGGTTGGAAAACTGGACGGTGTGAATGGGCCAGACCTCGACGCCCAGCCGCTGCATCGGGAAGACTGCCGAAGCGTTGCCGACATGCCCGTAGGCCACATGACTTTGAATGGAAAGGATCGCCATCAGCGCAATCTCGACGGCTTGGGCCCGGCCTGTCCAGTTCCGAAATGTGATGGATGCATCAGCAAGGCGCGAAGCTGAGCCGGCTTTTCACGGAATTTGCAGCGTGATGGCGATGAGAGCGTGATCGGAGGCCTTCGGATCGTTGATGCCCACGCCGGGATAGCGCTCGGGCCCGCGCGGAATGGACCAGCTCAGGCCGCGGCGCAGGATTTCCGGCGCACGCTCGGCCGCCGGCCGCTTCGCATTCGCGGCCGCGAGCGCGGGCGAGAGGAAGATATGGTCGAGCGAAGTATGCAGGTCTTCCGACGGATAATAGGTTGTCCAGCGCTCGCGCGGGTCCTCGATCCACAGGGCGGAATCGAACGCCCCAAGACCGTCCGGCGCGGGATCGACCAATGGGCCCAGCGTGGAGAGCTGCCGCTGGCCGGTCCTGAGGCTGTACATCTCGGGCGAGCCGTCGACCTCGGTGTAATCGTTGAAATCGCCGCAGAGCACCCAGTTTCCCCTCGACGGGTCCGGGAAGCGCCGCCGCACGATCTCGGCCAGCGCCTTCACCTCAGCCTCGCGGATGGTCCTGCCCTTGTCACGCGGGCCGTTGGTGTTCGATTTGAAATGGCAGTTAAAAATCGTGAGTGGCTTGCCGCCCACATCCAGATCCACCGCCACGACATCGCGGCGGAACACGCGCATGGAGCCATCGGGCTTGTCGCCCACAGAGCCATAATTGCGCCAGTCCTGCTCGGCGATGCGCGCAAGCTCCGCGCTCCACAGGCCGAAATCATCGTAAGTGAAGGCCGCGTAATGGGTGACTTTTCCTGGCTTGAGCCGCGAGAGAAAACCAAGATCGATGCCCCGCCGGTCATTTCCCTCGATCACCTCGAAATCATCGTAGTAAAGGTGCCGGCCGATGGCGCGACGCTCGCGATCCAGCGCCTCTTCCAGCCACACCGCCTTGGCGCGGGCCTGCTCGGAGTTGTCGGGCTCATCGCCATGCAGGCGATCCGCTTCGGCAATCAGCGCCGGCAGTTTGGGCCTCAGCGCCTGCGCGAGGCGCGGCGAGAGATGCGTGTGGAGGAAATCGTCTCGGAAGAGTTCGAGCGCCGCGCGATCATCCACCTCCTGCAAGGCGACGAAATCGGCATCCGCATCGAGGATCACCTGCGCGGTGAGCTGGCGTTCGATGCGGGAGAGCGTGGCCTCGGAGATGCGCCGCGCCTGACGCAGCTCCTCGGCATCCTTGAACTCGACCATGCCGATGCGACGATCCGAGGGGCGCCCGCCGAAATTCAGGAATTCCGGCCGGGTGAAAAGGTTCTCGGTGTTGAAGGTCGCGATGCGAATGCGATTCATGATCCAAGGGATTCCTGACCGCCCCATCGTCATGGGGCGACCGGATTTGCGCAAGCCCGGTTTCAAGCCGGGTTTATTCCACCGAGGCGCCAGCGGCCTTGGCGATCGGGCCCCATTTCGCAAGCTCGGCCTTCACATGCTCGCCGAGCTGCTCGGGCGTGGTTCCCACGATCACGTTGGAGCGGTCCGTCAGACGCTTCGCGATGACGGGATCCTTGATGGCCTTGTTCGCTGCATCGTTGATCTTGGCCACGATATCCTTCGGGGTATTGGCCGGCGCGAACAGCGCGTTCCACGAATAGATCTCATAGCCCGGCAGGCCCGCTTCCTCCATCGTCGGCATGTCGGGAAAGGCGGGCGAGCGTGTCTTGGTGGTCACCGCGAAGCCACGCACCTTGCCCGCCCGGATCTGCTCGGCGGAAGAAGGCAGGTTGTCGAAGATCATCGCGACCTTGCCGGAGACCACATCCTGCAGGGCCGGCCCGCCGCCGCGATAGGGAATGTGGGTCATCTGCGTCCCGGTCATGGTCTTGAACAATTCGCCACCGAGATGCTGCGGCGTTGCCACGCCAGAGGAGGCGTAGGAATGCTTGTCCGGCTCGGCCTTGAGACGGGCAATCAGTTCCTTGACGTTGCTTGCCGGGAAATCGTTCGAAACGGTCAGCACGCTCGGAACCAGCACGAGCAGCGAAATCGGGGCAAAGTCCTTCACCACATCATGCGGCATCGCCTTGAACACAGCCGGATTGATGGCGTGCGTCGAGATGGTGCCCATCAGCAGCGTGTAACCATCGGCTGGCGCCTTCGCGACACGGCTCGTGCCGATATTGCCACCGGCTCCAGCGACATTTTCGATGACCACATTCTGCCCGAGCAACTCGGACATCTTGGGTGCGATGATGCGCGCGGCGATATCCGTGCCGCCGCCCGCTGCGAAGGGGACGACCATCGTAATCGGCTTGTTGGGGAAACCTTGCGCCAGGGCCGGGCTGGCCATGCTGCCGAGGCCGAGAGCGGCCACGGCCAAAAGGGCACGGCGGGTGAAGGGGGTCTTCATAGGCGTTTCTCCCTCATTCTTGTTGGTGTGCAGAAGGTAGCGGCACGGCCAAAGCGCGCAAGAGTGGAAAACCACGATGCCCGGAAAGCCGAAAGGCGCGGGAAAACTCCCGCGCCTTCGAATCTTTTCACCCGCGAAACGAGAGCCTTGCCGCCTCGCTTCCCGGTTCTCGATCGCCTCAGTTCCGCGCCTTGTCCACGAGCTTGTTCTTCGAGATCCACGGCATCATGCCGCGCAGCTTCTCGCCGACCTGCTCGATCTGGTGGCCGTCGTTCAGCCGGCGGATGCCCTTGAAGCGCGCCATGCCCGAACGATATTCCTGCATCCATTCCGAGGTGAACTTTCCGGTCTGGATGTCCTTGAGCACGCGCTTCATCTCTTCCTTGGTCTCGGCGGTGATGATGCGCGGCCCCGAGACGTATTCGCCCCACTCGGCGGTGTTCGAGATCGAGTAGTTCATGTTGGCGATGCCGCCCTCATAGATGAGGTCGACGATAAGCTTCACCTCATGCAGGCACTCGAAATAGGCCATTTCCGGCGCATAGCCGGCTTCCACCAGCACTTCGAAGCCCGCGCGGATGAGTTCCACGAGACCGCCGCAGAGCACGACCTGCTCGCCGAAGAGGTCGGTTTCGCACTCTTCCTTGAAGTTCGTCTCGATGATGCCCGAACGGCCGCCACCGACGCCGCAGGCATAGGAGAGCGCGAGTTCGAGCGCGTTTCCGGAAGCATCCTGGTGCACGGCCACAAGGCAGGGCACGCCGCCGCCCTTCTGGTATTCGCCACGCACGG
>JADCCH010000235.1 GCA_020252865.1 Methylobacterium sp. | reverse complement strand
CGGCTTCTCGCCCGATCTCGCGGTGGGCGTCTATCTCGGCTTCGACAAGCCGCAATCGCTCGGCAGCCGCGCCACAGCCGGAACCTATGCCGTGCCGATCTTCTCGGCCTTCATGAAGGAAGCACTGGCCGGCAAGCCGAACCTGCAGTTCCGCGTGCCGCCGGGCATCAAGTTCATCCGCGTGAATGCGCGCTCGGGCCAGCGCACCACGGCGGGCGACCCGCAGGCGATCCTTGAGCCGTTCAAGCCCAATACCGCGCCGCCGGAGAACTATTCCTTCGGGGAGGCGACGGCGGGCGGCGTGGTTGTTCCCGGCGGCCCCATCGGCTCGACGACCGGCGGCCTTTACTGACGTCAATCCGGTTTACAGGCCAGGCCCGGGAGGCTATCCCGGCCGGTCTTTTTCGCGCCGCCTGATCGGGTGTGCGCCAGCAGGATACGAAAGCATGCGTGCCGAAGTCGAAGAAAAGGTCGATGTGATCCAGCAATCGATCGGGTTGCTGAAAAAGCATCTCGATTGGGATCGCGCGCTGAAGAAGCTCGCGGAGCTGAATGCGCGCGTCGAGGAACCCGATTTCTGGAACGATGCTCAGGCCGCGCAGAAGATCATGCGCGAGCGCACCGATCTTGATTACCGCGTCGGCATCGTGAAGAAGCTGCAGGGCGATCTCGACGATGCCGTGACCCTCATCGAACTCGGCGAGGCCGAGGAAGATGAGGATACCGTCACCGAGGGCGAAAACCAGATCCGCGCGCTGGCCGAGAATTCCGAGAAGCTGCAGATGGAAGTGCTGCTCTCGGGCGAGGCGGATGCCAACGACACCTACATCGAGGTGCATTCCGGCGCGGGCGGCACCGAAAGCCAGGATTGGGCCTCGATGCTGATGCGCATGTATCAGCGCTGGGCCGAACGCTCGGGCTTCAAGGTCGAGGTGATGGAAGTCTCCGACGGCGAAGAAGCGGGCATCAAGTCGGCGACGCTGATGCTCAAGGGCCGCAATGCCTATGGCTGGGCGAAAACCGAGGCCGGCGTGCACCGCCTCGTGCGCATCAGCCCGTATGATTCGAACGCGCGCCGGCATACAAGCTTCGCGAGCGTGACGATCTACCCGGTGGTGGACGATTCCATCCAGATCAACCTCAACGAGAGCGATGTGCGCGTCGACCTGATGCGCGCGCAAGGCGCTGGCGGCCAGAACGTCAACAAGGTCGAATCGGCCGTGCGCCTCCTGCACATTCCCACGGGCATCATGGTGATGAGCCAGACCAGCCGCTCGCAGCACCAGAATCGCGAACTCGCCTGGAAGATGCTGCGCGCGCGTCTTTATGAGCTGGAACTGAAGAAGCGCGAGGCCATCGCGCAGGCCGAGCAGGCCGCCAAGACCGATATCGGCTGGGGCCACCAGATCCGTTCCTATGTGCTGCAGCCCTACCAGCTCGTGAAGGATTTGCGCACGGGCGTCACCTCCACCGATCCGCAAAACGTGCTCGATGGTGATATCGACCTCTTCATCGAGGCCGCGCTGAAGCACAAGATCACCGGCGGCGAGCCCATCGCGGTGGACGATATCGAGTGAGCCTCACTCCGCCGCGCTGGCCATCATCAGGCGGCTCGCGCGCAGGAAGCGCATGGGATCGGTGGCGTCGTCGTCGATGCGCACCTCGTAATGCAGATGCGGGCCGGTGGAGCGGCCTGTGGAGCCCACCGATCCGATGACCTGCCCGGCGCGGATCGTGTCGCCCTCGCTCACCTGAATGCCCGAGAGATGCGCATAGCGCGTGGAGAGGCCGTTGCCGTGGTCGATCTCGACCATGCGCCCATAGCCGCCGCCATAGCCCGCCTCGATCACCCTGCCGGGCGCGGTCGCGCGCACCGCAGTGCCGGTCGGCGCGCGGAAATCGATGCCGGAATGCATGGCGAGCCCGCGCGTGAAGGGGTCGACCCGGGTGCCGAAGCTCGATGTGATGTCGTGTTCGGTGGAAAGCGGACGCGCCAGCGGCAGGCGGTTCAGCACGGCCTTGCTGTTGCCCGCGCTGAGCAGCGCCTGATCGGCACGCGCCAGATGCTCGTCGAAGTCCTCAGCGCCGCCGAGTGGCGCGGGCGGCAGAAGCGGGCCGCCGAGACCCGATGCCGGCGGTGTTACGTCACGCAGCATCATGATTTCGAAGCCCTTCGCCTCGGGCGACTTGGCGCGCGTCACGGCACGGGGTTCGAGCTCCTTCTCGAAGCGATGGAGGCCAAGGCCTGTGGCGGCGATGACCCGGCGGGCACGGCCATTGGCCTCCTCGGCATGTTCGGCCAGCCTTTTCATGGTGGTGATCTGATGAAGTTCCATCTGCCTGGTTCGCTGGTCCACCTGGCCCACCACATCCTTGATGGCCCCGCGCATTTTGAGATCATCGAAGCGGGGCGGCCTCGCCGGGAGCTCACCCGGCGAGACCGGCTGGAAGGCGTGGGGCGCGAAGGTCGAGACCGGCCCCTCCACCGGCACGGGGCGGG
>JADCCH010000234.1 GCA_020252865.1 Methylobacterium sp. | reverse complement strand
AACACCCAGGCCTGCGCCGTCGACCTGGCGCTGCCCGGCACGCTGCCGGTGATGAACAAGGGCGCGGTGGAACGCGCCATCCAGTTCGGCCTGGCGGTGCACGCCAAGGTGGCGCCGCTGTCCATCTTCGCGCGCAAGAACTACTTCTACCCCGACCTGCCCAAGGGCTACCAGATCAGCCAGTACGAGATCCCGGTCGTGCAAGGCGGCAAGGTCGAGTTCGTGCTGAACGGCCTGAAGAAGACCGTGCGCCTGACGCGCGCGCACCTGGAAGAAGACGCGGGCAAGAGCCTGCACGAGGACTACCAGGGCCAGACCGGCATCGACCTGAACCGCGCCGGCACCGCCCTGATGGAGATCGTCTCGCGCCCGGACATGCGTTCGTCCGAGGAGGCCGCCGCCTACGTCAAGAAGCTGCGGACCATCCTGGTCTATCTCGGCAGCTGCGACGGCGACATGGAGAAGGGCAACCTGCGGGCGGACGTGAACGTCTCCGTGCGCCGCCCGGGCGAGGGCCTGGGCACGCGCTGCGAGATCAAGAACGTCAACTCGATCCGCTTCATCGGGCAGGCGATCGAAGTGGAAGCCCGCCGGCAGATCGGCATTCTCGAGGATGGCGGCATAATCGACCAGGAAACGCGCCTCTACGATCCGGGCCGGCGCGAGACGCGTTCCATGCGCTCGAAGGAAGAGGCGCATGATTACCGCTACTTCCCCGATCCGGACCTGCTGCCGCTCGTGCTGCCCGAGGGCTTCGTGGAGGAATTGTCGCAGCACCTGCCGGAACTGCCGGACGCCAAGAAGGCGCGCTTCATCCGCCAGTATGGCCTCTCGGCCTATGATGCGAGCGTGCTCGTGGCCGAGCGCGAAAGCGCGGATTATTTCGAGGCCGTCGCCAAGGGCCGCGACGGCAAGATTGCCGCGAACTGGGTCATCAATGAGCTTTTCGGCCGGCTGAACAAGGACGGCAAGTCGATCGAGACGACTCCGGTTTCGGCAAGCCAGCTCGGCGGCATCATCGATCTCCTCGCGGCGGGCACCATCTCGGGCAGGATCGCCAAAGACCTGTTCGAGATCGTCTTCACCGAGGGCGGCGACCCGGCGGAGATCGTTGAAAAACGCGGCATGAAGCAGGTGACGGATACGGGTGCGATCGAAAAGGTCGTGGACGAGATCATCGCCGCAAACCCCGAAAAGGTTCAGCAGGCGCTGGCGAAGCCCACGCTCCTTGGCTGGTTCGTGGGTCAGGTGATGAAGGCCTCGGGCGGCAAGGCCAATCCGGGCGCGGTGAACGACCTGCTGAAGCAGAAGCTGGGGATCGAGTGAGCGCGCGGATTCGTTCCGCCGAGTCGGCCGATATCCCGGCGGTCCGGGCGCTGCTGGCTGCCACCTGGCACGCCACCTATGATGCGCTGTTCGGGGCGGAGCGCGTCTCCGCCATGACGCGTGCCTGGCATTCCGAGGAGAATCTCGGGCGCGAATGGGAAGAGGCGGAAGCCTTCCCGGCGAAGCGCATCTTCCTTGTCGCGGAGGAGGAGCATGCGCTGGTTGCCACAGCGTCGGCGGTTCTGTTGGACGCAGAAACCGTGAATCTGACGCGGCTCTATGTTCTGCCGGATCATCAGAGGCGGGGGCTCGGCCAATCGATGCTGGAACGTTGTCTGGGGCATTTTCCCGGTGCCCGTCGCGCCCAGTTGCAGGTGGTGGCAGGCAATGCTTCGGCGGTCGCCTTTTACCGGCGCCACGGTTTTGTGGAAGCCGCAACAGCCCCCGAAGCGATTGAGCAGGGGCAGCGCGATCCCGCTTGCTCTTTCATTATGGAACGGCTCCTGCCCTTATTCCAGCCGGAGCATTGAGGCTGGCGCGGCACCGAAAAGACATTTACGAACATCGCCCTCTCTCCGCCCCGCTGTTCATACCGACGATGCGGACCTCTTCGGCCTGCTGCCCCTCTGCTTCGCCGGATATCCCGGCTGCTGCGCCGATCCGCATGGGGGGTCTGCCCGATCTTGGGAAGGGCCTTTTCATTTCGGCAGCGGCAACAGGCCCTGGATCATGCCGTAGCTTTCCGCAAAATGGGTTCGGAACCATTCGGAGGATATGAGCAGGTGGCTCGGCGCGAAGAACACGCATATCCAGCCGAAGGAGCCCACGATGTTCGCCGCCATGAAGGCCGACGGCGGCATGCGCGAGAGCCCGGCGACGATGGGGATGATCACGCGGATCGGACCCATGAAATGTCCGAAGAACACTCCAATCACGCCCCAGCGCCGCGTGAAATCCTGCGCCATCGCGACTGTTCCGCTGTAGTTACGCACCGGCCACATCGTGAGGATGCGGCCCTGCATGGTGGCGCTGATGATGTACATCAGCGAGAAGCCGAGGCTCGCCCCGAGCGCGCCCGCGAGCAAGGAGGGCAGCAGCGGCACGCCGCTCGCCGCCATCAGCCCGCCGATCGCGATCAGCAGGAAGGTGGATGGGATGAAGATCGAGACCACGACGATCGTCTCACCCAGCGCCATCAGGAAAATGATCAGCGGCGCGTAATCCTGGTTCGCGCGGATGAAGGCAAGGATGTCGTCAGTGGTAAGATTGAACGGCATGGGGTCCTGATGGATCGAGGACGACAACGCCGCAAGCGGCACGCTGCGGAGGGATTAATGGATGCGCCGCCTTTCGTCCAGTGATCTGGCGGGTGGAATGCAAAAGCGACCCCAGGGGAGCCGCTTTCTTTGGTTTCCGAAGGTTTTATCGGTCAGAAGCCGATCTTGCCCGAAAGGCTGGCGCGATGCTGCAGCTTGCCGCCCACACCCACCGAACAGCGCGGAGGGAGTGACGGTCACATTCCCCATCGCCATGTTGTAGCCGATCCGCGTGATGCTCGAACCAATCGCGCCCTGCGCGAAACAGCCGGATTGAGCCCCCCAGCGCGCCATGATGTCAGCGGCGAAGGTGGTGGGCTGCATCGTCAGCTTGTTGCCATGGCCGTAGGCGCTGGCCTCACCGGTCTTGGCAGAGAGCACCATGCCGATGCTCGCCCGGTCGGTGAGGGGGCGGATGGCGCCGAACTCCAGGCCCGCCGCGCTGTTCGATTAGCTGCGCATCGCGCTGCGCGCGCCCGCACCGGCCAGCGTGTTCACCTGGTTCACGACATCATTCGCCGCACCATTGGCAATCGCGCCCATCGCTGCGGTGTTCTGGTTCGCCGGTATGGCAATGCCCTGGAAAATGTTGTTCGCGCCGGCCCACATGGTCACGACGTCGGTGGCGCCAAAAGTACCACCCCCGGCGAGGAAGGCGCCGATCTGCGTCACCGTGCCGGGCGGAAGCGCCACGAGGTTATCCGTGCGCGCCCCACCGAAGGCAAAGTTCACGCCGCCGGGCGGCGTGAGCCCGCCGGTCCAGCCCGCCTGACCGGGCGAGAGATATTCGATGAACGTCCGGCCATTCGAGAAGCGCCCGTTAAAATAAGGGGCGGGCGGAGTGCCGATAGCGGCAAACAGGTTT
>JADCCH010000233.1 GCA_020252865.1 Methylobacterium sp. | reverse complement strand
TGGGGCGTGGGCTTCACGGCCGGCCTCACCTTCACGCCCTGGAAGGGCACGCAGATCGGCCTCGGCTGGCGCTCCTTCATCGATCAGAGCATCGAAGGCACCACCGTGTTCGGGCCCTTCACCAGCACCAATTCCAAGGGCACGCTGCACCTTCCCAACCGCGTGAATCTCTCGCTGCGCCAGACGGTGACCGAGAAGCTCGACATCCTCGCCTCGGTGGAGTGGCAGAACTGGGGGCGCATCGGCAATGCAGCGCTGACCAACCCGGCAAACGCGGCGCTCGCGGTGCTGCCATTCAACTACAAGGATGGCTGGTTCTTCTCGCTCGGCGGTGAATACAGGGTGTCGGATGCGCTGACCTGGCGCGCGGGCATCGGCTATGAAATCTCGCCCGTCACGGATGCGGACCGCCGCTTCTCGCTGCCGGACAATGACCGCCTCTGGCTCTCGACCGGTTTCACCTATAAATGGTCGGAGCGGTTCAGCCTGAACGCCTCCTATTCCTACCTGCACATCAAGAAGGCCCCGATCAGCCAGTCCCTCGGCGCGCTCACCGTCACGGGTGAATCCAAGGGCGATGCACACCTGCTTTCGATCGGCCTGACCTCGCGCTGGGGCGAGGGCCTGAAGCGCGAAGAGCCGGTTGTGCGGAAGTTCTAGAGCGAAATTCGATCTGAATGAATGAGATCGACCGCTCACTTTTTTTGTGATTGATCGCATTTTCTTTGATCAACCGGCATCCACTTGATCGCAAAAATGCTCGAGAGCACGTCTTGTTTTGATGGAATCAAAACCGTGCTCTATCTTGTTGTTTTGTCGCATGTTGTTACGCAAAACCGGTATCGAATTTTGCGAGAGCATGCTCTAAGGCGCAACGCCTGCGGGAGAAGCAGAAGGGGCCGGCAGACCGGTCCTTTTCCTTTGGTCGCCAGCCCTTTTCTCTGGCTGAATGAGCGGATGGCGTGATGCCGATCGGCCTCTGCCCGCAAGGCAGGGCTTCAGGCCCTCACGCGCACATATTCGCCGGGGGCATCGCAGAGCGGCTCGCGCTTGCCACCGCCAGGGGCACGCGCCGGCACCTTCTCATCGCCCCTGGTCAGCCAGGCGTGCCAATGCGGCCACCACGTGCCGGCGGTCTCCTCTGCCTTCTGCGTCCAGTTCTCGAATTCACCCTCCACCGGGCCATTGGTCCAGAATTGGTATTTCGGCTTCGAGACGGGGTTGACGACGCCGGCGATGTGACCGGAACCGGCCATCACATAGGTCACCGGCCCGCCAAACAGCTTCGATCCCACGAAAACCGATTTCGCCGGGGCGATATGATCTTCCTTGGCCGCGAGGTTGTAGATCGGGATCGTCACCTTGCCGAGGTCGAGCCGCTTGCCACCCACCTGCATCTCGCCCTTGGCGAGCGTGTTGTGGAGGTAGCAGTTGCGCAAGTAGAAGCTGTGGTTTGCTTCCGCCATGTTCGTGGAATCGGAATTCCAGTAGAGCAGGTCAAACGGGGGCGGATTCTTGCCCTTGAGGTAATTGTTGACCATGTAGGACCAGATGAGGTCATTCGGCCGCAACATATTGAAGGCCGAGGCCATTTTCGCGCCCGGCAAATAGCCGAACCGCGCCATGAGCTGCTCCACCGCACCGATCTGTTCCTCATCCACGAAAGTCAGCAGCTCACCGGCATGGGTGAAATCCACCTGCGTGGTAAAGAAGGTGGCGGTCTTTACGCGGTCGGGCCGGTCGGATTGCGCGAGCCAGGCGAGGGTGGCGGCGAGCAGCGTGCCCCCGACGCAATAGCCGATCGCATGGGCGCTCTTCTCGCCGGTGATCGCCTCGATTTCCCCGAGCGCCGCCAGCGGCCCCTTCTGCATGTAGGTGGTCCAGTCGTAAAGACGATGCTTTTCGTTGGGGTTGACCCAGGAAAGCACGAAGACCGTGACGCCGTTTTCCACCGCCCAGCGGATGAAGCTCTTCTCCGGGTTGAGATCCAGGATGTAGAACTTGTTGATCCAGGGCGGCACGATGAGCAGAGGGGTCTTGAACACGCTCTGCGTGGTCGGCGTATACTGGATCAGCTCGATGAGATCATTGCGATAAACAACCTTTCCCGGTGTTGTCGCGAGGTTCCTGCCCACCTCGAAGGCGCTGCCATCGGTCTGGCGGAGCTTCAACTCGCCCTTGCCGGCATCGACATCCTCCGCGAGCATCCGCATGCCGCGCGCGATGTTTTCGCCCTGCTGCTCCAGTGTTGTCCGCAGCAATTCCGGGTTGGTCATGACGAAATTCGACGGCGAGAGCGCACTGGCTATCTGCCGCATGTAGAACTGCGCCTTCTTCTTCGTGTGCGGATCGAGTTCCTCCGCCTTTTCCACGAGTTGGTTGGCGAATTGCGCGCCAATGAAATAGGCCTGTTTCAGGAAGTTGAAATAGGGGTTCTCATTCCATTCGGGGTCGGCGAAGCGGTTGTCGCGCGCGGGCATCTCGACCGCCGGGGGAGCATCCGCGCCATGCACCTTGCGGACCATCGTCGACCAGAGGTTGATCATGTCGAGCGAGAGGTTTTTCTGAGCTTCAACGATGCGCGCCGGGTCCTTCAGCCAGTATTCGGCCACCGCGCCCAGGGTCTTCACGGCATCCGCGCTTTCGTCGGGCACGAGCGAGGCCCTCTCACCCTTTTCCAGCGCGCGCAGATAGGCCGCGCTGAGCTTGGAGCTCTCCGCCAGGATATCGGTGGAAACGCCCGCGATCTTTTCCAGATCGAAGGGCGGCTGCGGGATCGCCATGTCATCGGCCGGAGCTGCGCCGGGGCGCGGCGGCTCGGCCTTCGCAGGCGACGGGGCAGGGGCCACGGGTTGCGCGGTCGCTTCCTGAACGGGCGCGGGCGTTGGCTTTGCCTCCACCTTCGCCGTGCTGGCGGGTCGCGGGGACTTTGCGGCAGCCTTCCGCAGCGCAGCCTTCGGGGGAGGGGAAGGCGTATCGCCGGTTGGCGTTTTCGCCGGTGAAGATTTGGACGAAAG
>JADCCH010000232.1 GCA_020252865.1 Methylobacterium sp. | reverse complement strand
GAGCCAGGGCGGCGGAACGAAGGATACCTGGATCGTCGATGCCGGCCCGGCCGGCAACGCCTGATTCCGACGGAACGCGAAGGACTTCGCCATGCTCGCCCGCACCGCCGACAACCTCTTCTGGCTCTCGCGCTATGTCGAACGCGCCGAAAGCCTCGCGCGCATCCTCGATGTCGCGCTGCGCCTCGCCACCCTCCCCTCGGCCTATGCGGGCACCTCGAACGAGTGGGAAAGCGCGATCGACACCGCCGCCTGCAGAGAGGCCTTCCATGCAGCCTATCCGGTCGCGAACGAGAAGAACGTCACCGCCTTCATCATCGCCGGGGAGACGAACCCCACCTCCATCCGCCGCTGCATCGAGATCGCGCGCCACAATGCGCGCGCCGTGCGCACGGCGATCACCACCGAGGTGTGGGAAATCCTCAACGAGGCCTGGAACCACCTGCAGAAGGTGAACCTGAACCAGATGAGCGGCCAGGAACTCACGCGATTTCTTGCCTTCGTGAAGGAGGTGTCGCTGCGCTTCGACGGCACGGCCTACCGCACCATGCTGCGCACGGACCATTACTGGTTCCAGCGCCTCGGCATGTATATCGAGCGCGCCGACAACACCGCGCGCCTGCTCGATGTGAAATACCATGTCGTGCTGCCCGAGACGGAACCCGTGGGCGGCGGCCTCGACTATTTCCAGTGGTCGTCGCTGTTGCGCGCGCTCTCGGCGCTGAATTCCTATCACCTGATCTATCGCGAGAGCATCCGGCCCTGGCTGGTGGCGGATTTCCTGATTCTCAGGCCGGAACAGCCGCGTTCGCTGATCTCGACCTACAAGAACCTCAATGATGTGCTGGATCTGCTCGCCGAGCGCTATGGTCGTCAGGGCCCCAGCCAGCGCCTCGCGCGCTCGACCTTCGCGGAACTGGGCAATGTCGACACCGCCAGCCTCTTCCAACAGGGCCTGCATGAATTCCTGATCGGATTCCTTGCACAGAACAACCGATTGGGGATGGCGATTTCCGAGCAATATCTGCAATAGGCCCAGTGTTCCGCCCTGCGAGGGCCCGCCGCAACCGGACTTTTCGATGCGCCTGAGACTGAGACACGAGACGAACTACGATTATGCCGAGCCCGCGCGCGGCGCGATCCAGGTTCTGCGGCTCACGCCCCGCAACCATGCGACACAGTTCGTGCGGCGCTGGCGCGTGGAAATCGATGCGGATTGCCGGCTCGAACGCGACGAGGACGCCTATGGCAACATCACGCATATCTTCTCGATCGATGGCCCGATCGAGCGCATGCGCATCCTCGTCGATGGCGAGATCGACACCAGCGCCAGCGCGGGCGTCGTGCGTGGCAGTCTCGAGCGCTTCCCCCTCGGCTACTGGACGAGCGAAACGCCGCTGACCGCCCCCGGCGAAGGTCTGCGGGAATTCGCTTCCGACCTGTCCGCGCAGGACGGGGGCGACCGCTTTGCCTTTCTCCACCGCCTCAACACCACCATCTTCGAGAATTTCACCTTCCTGCCCGGCGCGACGGACACCGCCACGCGGGCCGAGGAGGTTTTCCGGCACAGAAGCGGCGTCTGCCAGGATTTCGCGCAGGTCTTTCTCGCCGCCGCGCGGCAGATGGGCATCCCCGCCCGCTATGTCTCCGGTTATTTCCTGCGCACGGATACCGACCAGCAGCAAGCCGGCCATGCCTGGGCGGAGGCGCATATCGCCGGCATCGGCTGGGTGGGGTTCGATCCCGCCCACGGGCTTTGCGCCGATGAGCGCTATATTCGCCTCGCCACAGGCCGGGATTATCTCGAGGCCGCGCCCATTCGCGGCTCGCGCCTTGGCGGGCAGGGCGAAAGCCTCTCGGTGGCGGTTTCCCTCCACGAGGGGCGCGAGATCAAGGAACAGTAGAAATCGCGGGGGCTGCCGCTATAACGTGGCCCTCTTGGGACAGGGATACGAAAATACCGCAATGACCTATTGCGTCGGCATCATCAATCGCGACGGCCTTCTCATGATCGCCGATACGCGCACCAATGCGGGCCTCGACAACATCGCGACCTTCCGCAAGCTGCATGTCTTCCGCGTTCCGGGCGAGAAGACCTTCGTTTTGGCCACCGCCGGCAATCTCGGCTTCACGCAGAGCGTCATCTCCATCCTGCGCGAGGGGCTGGAGCGCGAGGAGGGGCGCGTCGAGCGGCTGGTCGATCAGGACAGCATGTTCCAGGCCGCGCAATTCGTGGGCGAGGTGATCCGCCACGTCTACCGCACCGATGGCAATGCCATCGAGCAGCATGGTGCCTCGCTGGAGGTCTCGATGCTGCTCGGCGGGCAGATCAGGGGCCGCAGCCTGCGCCTCTTCATGCTCTACAAGGCCGGCAATTTCATCGAGGCGACGACCGACACGCCCTATCTGCAGATCGGCGAGCACAAATACGGCAAGCCCATTCTCGACCGCGCGGTGACCTACAATACCGACCTCTACGACGCGCTGAAACTGGGCCTGATCTCCATGGATTCGACCATGCGTTCCAACCTCGGCGTCGGCCTGCCCATCGACATCCTGGTGATGCGGCGCGACGCGATCGACCCCGAGGTCGAGCATCGCATCGAGGCGGGCGAACCCTATTTCCACGATCTGCGCGAGCGCTGGTCCGCCGCGCTCCGAAAGGCGCATAACGATATTCCGCCGCCACCCTACGGCCAGAAAAAGAGCTGAAACGCCATGTCCGCCGATTTGTCCCGCGCTGCTGCGCTCACGCGCGATCTCGTGCGTTGCGCCTCCGTCACGCCCGAGGAAGGCGGCGCATTGGCGCTGATCGAGGCGGTGCTGAAGCCCTACGGCTTTGATGTGCATCGACCGGTTTTCTCGGAGGCCGGCTCGCCGGAGGTCGAGAATCTCCATGCGCGGTTGGGCACGGAAG
>JADCCH010000231.1 GCA_020252865.1 Methylobacterium sp. | reverse complement strand
TCTCAGCACCAGTTCGATGTTCCGGCTCGCGATGGACCCCAAGCGGCTTTCGGGGTCTCAGGTCGATCTCGTCCTGCCTCCGGCCGGGGGCGGGCAGGATGTCGTGGAACGGCTGGCGACGGGGCTCGAAAGCATTGCCAGCCTCGCCGGGCTGATGGCCGGAGTGCCCAATCTCGAATCGGTCGATGTGCCGCGCTTCAGCATTGCAAGGCGGACAGAAGCGGGCACGCCGCTTCCGTTTGGGGTGCCATTCAGCATGGAAATCCGCCGTCAGGGCGACGAGATCCGGCTTCAGATCGCGCGTGCCCGGCCAGTGGGCGCGGCTGGCGTCGCTGCGCGGCCTGCGCCGAAGGCACTGGTGCTGAGCCTCGTGAAGGAACCCGAGCGTGACGGCCACAGGCGGCTGAAACTGCGCTCCGAGGTGGGTGCGCTTGGTGCGCTCGCGGATCTTCTCGACTGGCCGCTGGGCTTCGTGGACCCCGCCTTGCGGCTCGAGGCAGAGCTCGATGCGGGCGTTGGTGGAGGCCAGACCCGCGGAACTGTGCGGGCCCGCTTCGCGATGGGGGGCGGCACCCTCGATTTCACGCCCTATGGCGTGCCCGCCCTGCGGCTCGACGAGTTCTCCATCGAATTCGTGGGCGAGACCGGCTCGCCCCGGATGAAGATTCCAGCCTTGCATTTCCGCTCGCGCGAGACCGACATCAAGGCTGCCGGCACGCTGGATATCGAGGGCGAATTCAAGCGCCTGCGCCTTGCGGCGCAGGGCGCCGTGGTCAAGCCCAACAAGGCGGGCGGCAAGCCCATCACCTTCGAGGAGGTCGGTCTCGAGGCGCGCATCCCGCGCGATCTCTCGGGCGTGCTGATCGACCGGCTGCTGGTGCGCGATTCCGGGGGCGAGGCGAGCGCCTCGGCGGAATTCTCGCTGTCCGATGGGGGGCTCATCGCGACGCGCATCGCGGTGCGTGGTTTCCCGGCCGAGAAAGGCCTGCGTCTCTGGCCGGTCTTCGTCAGCATGGAGATTCGCGAATGGCTGGTCGACCGGCTGGATGCCGGTCTGCTCGCGAGCCTCGACATGCGCTCGCGTCTCGCGGGCAAGGTGCTCGAGGATGCCTGGCGCCAGCGCCCGCTGCCGGATGAATCGATTTCGGCCGAATGGCGGCTCGAGGGCCTGACGCTGCGGCCGGTCTCCGACGCACCGCCCGTGCGTGAAGCGGTGGTGACCGGGCGCAGTTCCTCGCGCAAGGCGCAGCTTCGGGTCTAAAGCGGCTTCGTGGAGGCGGCTGCGGGCGCGCCGGTCTCGATCGCAGGATCCGATTTCAGCGTTGCCGATGTCCATCGCGTGCCGCCGATCCTCGAGATGCGCCTGCCGATCAAGGGGTCGCTGGCTGGTGTCGCCACCGCGCTTGCCAGCCCCGGACTGGCGATCGGCGCGACAATTCCCCCGGCCATCGCGGCCGGGGACGGGCAGGTCGAGGGCATTGTCCAGGCGCAACTCGCGCTGAAAGGCAGTGGCCCGCGTGAGCTGAAGATCGATGCGCGAGCCGATCTTAGGCAAATCACGATCAACAATATCGCGCCCGGCGAGCGGCTGGAGGCTGGCCAGTTCCAGCTGCAATGGCGAGGCTCGACCCTGACGCTGAAGGGCGATGCTCGGCTGAACGGCCTGCCGGCGCAGATCGAATGGCGCGCGGAGGGCAACAAGCCCTCGGTTGCCACCGTGCGAGCGACACTGGACGAGGCCCAGCGGCAGCGCCGCGGCATCGATCTCAGGCCGGCTCTGGCGGGGCCCATCACGGCTCTTGTGACCCTGACCTTCGAGCGGAACGATCCGCCGGATGTGGATGTGACACTCGACCTCACCGAAAGCCGCATCGAGGGGATCGTTCCCGGCTTTTCAAAACGCGCGGGCCAGCCCGGCCGGGTGACCTTCGACTACGAGGCCAGGGGCGACCGCATCCTGCTCGACGATCTCGTGGTCGATCTCTCCGGCATCAGCCTGAAGGGCCGCATCGACTTGCAGCGCGACGGCGGTTTCAACAGGGCGGAGTTCGTTGAGTTCCGTCTTTCGCCCGGCGACAATGCGAAGGCGACCATCGAGCGCCAGCGCAACCTCACGCGCATCACCGTGCGGGGCAATTCCTTCGACGCTCGGCCATTCCTGCGGGGCATCCAGTCCGGCAAGGTCGATGACAGCCGGGCGCCGGATTTCGACCTTGATCTGCAGTCGGTTGTCCTGGTCGGCTTTGCGGGGGAACTCCTCGCCAATGCCGATGTGCAGGTGCAGCGCCGCGCCGGCGCGCTGGCGCGCGTGCAGGCGAGCGGCCGGTTTGGTGGTGAACCGCTTCAGGTCGAGACCGCGGAAGGCGGGCGGGAAGGAATGTTGCTGCGCATCGCCAGCGCCGATGGCGGGGCATTGCTGCGCTTCCTCGACATCTATTCCCGCGCTCAGGGCGGGCGGCTCGCGGCGGATATCCGCGTGGGGCGCGAGGGGCAGAGCGGCGTGGTGCAGATGCGCGATTTCCTGGTCAAGGGCGAGCCTTTGCTGGCGCGTTTCAATTCGGACCCCAGCATCCAGCAGCGCCTGCCATCGCAGACTCCGGTGGCTCCGGGCGCGAGGGATGCGGTGGCCTTCACCAAGCTGCGCGCCGATTTCGATCGCCGGCCGGGCCGTATCGAATTGCGCGAGGCGGTGATTTGGGGCGGGCAGGTGGGCGGCACGCTCGAAGGCGTGCTCGATTACGCGGCTGATCGCGTGGATATGAAAGGCGCACTGGTGCCAGCCTATGCGCTGAACAATCTCTTTGCGCAAGTCCCCATTTTTGGGCCGATCTTCGGCGGCACGCAATATGAGGGGCTTTTCGCGCTGCCCTTCGTCATTCAGGGGCGGGCCAGCGCGCCACAATTGCGCACCAACGCACTCAGCGTGATCGCGCCGGGCTTCCTGCGCAAATTGTTCGAGGTGCAGCGCGAAGGCGCGCCGGTGCGCTGAAGCTCAAACAAGCTTCAGCAGGATATGCTTCTTCTTTCCGAGCGAGAGCTTCGCCACGCCATCCGCGTTGAAATCGGCCCGCGAGAGTGCCGCGCGCGGATCGCCGACTGCGACATCGTTGACCTTCAACCCGCCGCCCTCGATCTGCCGGCGGGCTTCCCCCGTGCCGGAGACGAGCCCGGCCTTCACGAAGGCGGTCAGCACGCCAAGGCCGGCATCGACCTCGCCCGAGGCGATTTCCACCGTGGGGAGCGAGGTCGCAGTCTCGCCGAGTTCGAAGGCGCGGCGCGCGGTTTCTGCCGCCGCCTCCGCGGCCGCACGGCCCCGCACGAGCGCGGTCGCCTCGGTGGCAAGCACCTTCTTCGCCTCATTGATTTCCGCGCCGCCCAGCGCCGAAAGGCGATTGATTTCGCCCATGGGCAGGAAGGTGAAGAGCTTCAGGAAGCGGCTCACATCCGCATCCTCTGTGTTGCGCCAGTATTGCCAGTAATCAAAGGCCGGGAACTGGTCTTCATTGAGCCAAACGGCGCCCGAGGCGGTCTTGCCCATCTTGGTGCCGGAGGCCGTGGTGAGCAGCGGGCAGGTGAGCGCGTAGAGCTGGTGCGTGCCCATGCGGCGTCCGAGATCCATCCCCGAAACGATGTTGCCCCACTGGTCGGAGCCGCCCATCTGCAGGTTGCAGCCATAGCGCTTCGCGAGTTCTACGAAATCATAAGCCTGGAGCAGCATGTAGTTGAATTCAATGAAGGAAAGTTCGCTCTCGCGCTCAAGGCGCAGCTTCACGCTGTCCATCGAGAGCATGCGGTTGACCGAGAAGTGCCGGCCCACATCGCGCAGGAAGGCGATGTAATTCAGAGGTGCGAGCCATTCCGCATTATCGACCATCACGGCATCGGATTTGCCCGCGCCAAAGGCGAGGAAGCTTGAAAAGGTCTTCTTGATCTCTTCCTTGTTGGCGTCGATCTGCTCGATGGTCAGGATCTTGCGCGTCTCGTCCTTGCCCGAGGGGTCGCCCACGCGCGTCGTGCCGCCGCCCATCAGCGGGATCGGCTTGTTGCCCGTGCGCTGAAGCCAGGAGAGCATCATGATCGAGATGAGATGGCCGATATGCAGGCTCGGCGCGGTTCAATCGTAACCCACATAGGCCACGATCTCCCCCTTGGCCGCCAGCGAATCGAGCCCGGCGAAATCGGAAGCTTGATGCACATAGCCCCGCTCGATGAGCGTGGCGAGAAAATCGGATTTCGGCGTGAAATCGGTCATTGGATTGCTCTACAGGGCTATTCGAAGTCGCGGATGGCCGGGCTGAACCCGGCTATGACGTCGGAGTATTTCAGGCGGAAGGTTTGATCAGGCGCGCGGCGCGCCGAGCCGCATGTCGAGATATTCGCCGACCTTGCCCACGAGCTGGTCCACGCGGTTCTCGAAGAAGTGGTTCGCGCCCTCGACCACGACGTGATCGAGCTTCACGCCCTTTTGCACCTTCACCTTGTCGATGACGCTCACCACCTCGCCCGCCGGCGCCACGCGGTCCTGGTCGCCATGCACGAAGAGGCCGGAGGCCGGGCAGGGTGCGAGGAAGGAGAAATCATAGCGGTTCGCCATGGCCGCGATCGAGATGAAGCCCTCGATCTCCGGGCGGCGCATCAGGAGCTGCATGCCGATCCATGCGCCGAAGGAGACGCCGGCGACCCAGCAATGCCGGGCATCGGGGTTCAGCGCCTGCATCCAGTCGAGGGCCGCGGCGGCATCCGAGAGTTCGCCCGCGCCGTGATCGAACACGCCTTCCGAGCGCCCGACGCCGCGGAAATTGAAGCGCAGCACCGAGAAGCCGCGTTCATGGAACGTATAGAAGAGGTTGTAGACGATCTGGTTGTTCATCGTCCCGCCGAATTGCGGGTGCGGATGCAGGATGATCGCAATCGGCGCGCCCTTCTTCTTGGCGGCCTGATACCGGCCTTCGAGACGGCCTTCCGGCCCGTTGAAAATCACCTCAGGCATGGTTTTCCTGTTCCGAATGTCAGGCCAGCGCGCCCCTCGCGGGGCATTCCCCACGAAACCGAAAAGGCAGGCTCTTGACGGGAGGGCCTTGTGCCCCACTTTAGAATTGTTCTAAATGCTTCCAGAGGGCTGGAAACTTTTGGGAGCGCGTGCGAATAGCACAATTCCACGCGAAAAGGGAAGTTTTTTTGCCGCTCGGGCGGATTCGGAGGTCATCGGCCGTTATGGCCAAGGCGCGCGCCTATCTCGATTGGAACGCCACGGCACCGCTGCATCCCGCAGCGCGCGAGGCTGTGCTGCGCGCGCTCGATACGATCGGCAATCCGTCCTCGATCCATGCCGAGGGGCGCGCGGCCCGCGCCATCGTCGAGGAGGCCCGCGCGAGCGTCGCGGCCCTGGTCGGCGGCGAGGCCGAGAATGTGGTTTTCACCTCCGGCGCGACGGAAGCCGCGAATGCGTTGCTCGGGGCGGATCAGGCCAGCCGATCCTCCGTTTTTCTCTGCGGCGACGATCATCCGCCACGCGGAGCGGTGATTTACAGCGAGACCGAGCATCCTTGCGTGATCGCTGCTGCCATGCGCTCGATGGATCCCGCTGGCGCAGCCCTGCCGATCAAGCCGCAACCCGATGGTCGCATTACTCCTTCTGCTCTGGCCGAGATGCTGGAAAGGGCGCGCCCGCTTCAGCCGAACGGCGCGAGGCCGCTTGTTGCGATCCAGCTCGCGAATAACGAGACGGGCGTGCTGCAGGATATTCCGGCCCTGGCTGAAATCGCTCGCGCGGGCGGAGCGATCATGATCGTGGACGCGGCGCAGGGACCGGGTCGTGTCGAAATCGACTTCAATAAACTCGGAGCGGATGCGCTCTTCCTCTCCGCGCATAAATTCGGCGGTCCCAAGGGTGTCGGTGCCATTGTTTTCGTGCATGGCACGACGCGGCTTGCGCGCGCATTCATTGCCGGCGGGGGGCAGGAGCGGGGCCAGCGGGGCGGCACGGAGAACGTATCTGGAATTGCCGGCATGGGTGCTGCGGCTCGCGCCGCGAAGGCGGATTTCGATCCTGAGACCCTGATCCAGCTTCGCGAGCGATTCGAGGATCATCTCAAGGCGATCACGCCGGGTGTTCGAATCGTGGGCGAAGGCGTCGCGCGGCTTCCCAACACCTCCCTTTTCGCCATTCCTGGCGTGACCGCCGAGAGGGCGCTGATCGCGTTCGATCTCGCGGGTGTGGCGATCTCCTCCGGTTCCGCTTGCTCCTCGGGCAAGGTGAAGGCGAGCCATGTTCTTGAAGCGATGGGCGAGCCGGATTGGGTGAAGGCCGGCGCGATCCGCCTTTCGGTTGGCCCGACGACGACACAGGCCGAGATCGATCAGGCGCTGGCTGTGGTCGAGCAGCTTGCGAAGCGGGAAAAAGCAAAAAATTCTGCCTCGAAAGGGGCATTTGAGGTGAGCGCGGCCTGATCGGCCGGGCATGGTGATGCGTAGAGATGCGGACAACCCTCGGTCCTTGAAGCCGATGAGGAGGATGAAATGCCGGCAGTGAAGGAGACGGTGGAAACCGTCCGAAAGATCGACGTCGACCAATACAAGTACGGATTCGTGACGGAGATCGAATCCGAGCTCGCGCCGAAGGGGCTGAATGAGGATATCGTCCGTTTCATCTCCGCGAAGAAGAACGAGCCGGCCTGGCTGCTGGAATGGCGGCTCGATGCCTTCCGCCGCTGGCAGACCATGCAGGAGCCGACCTGGGCGCGCGTCCATTACCCTAAGATCGACTTCCAGGACCTGCATTACTATGCGGCTCCGAAGAAGACGCCGGGCCCGAAAAGCCTCGACGAGGTCGACCCGGAACTGCTGAAGACCTACGAAAAGCTGGGGATTCCGCTGCGCGAGCGCGAAATTCTTGCCGGTGTCGAGCCTCAGAACCGCGTGGCGGTCGATGCGGTGTTCGATTCAGTCTCGGTGGTCACCACCTTCAAGGAAGAGCTGGCCAAGGCGGGTGTGATCTTCTGCGCCATCTCCGAGGCGGTGCACACGCACCCCGAACTCGTGAAGCAGTATCTCGGCACCGTGGTGCCGACGACCGACAATTTCTACGCCACGCTCAACAGCGCGGTCTTCTCGGATGGCTCTTTCGTCTACATTCCGCCGGGCGTGAAATGCCCGATGGAGCTTTCCACCTATTTCCGCATCAACGAGCAGAAGACCGGCCAGTTCGAGCGCACGCTGATCATCGCCGACAAGGGCTCCTACGTGAGCTACCTCGAGGGCTGCACGGCGCCGAAGCGCGATGAAGCGCAGCTTCACGCGGCGGTGGTGGAGCTGATCGCGCTGGATGATGCCGAGATCAAGTATTCCACCGTCCAGAACTGGTACCCCGGCGACAAGGACGGCAAGGGCGGCATCTACAATTTCGTCACCAAGCGCGGCGACTGCCGGGGCAAGAACTCGAAAATCTCGTGGACGCAGGTGGAAACCGGCTCGGCCATCACCTGGAAATATCCGTCCTGCATTTTGCGCGGCGAGGGCTCCTCGGGCGAATTCTACTCGATCGCGATTTCGAACGGCATGCAGCAGGTCGATTCCGGCACCAAGATGATCCATCTGGGCAAGAACACGACCTCCAAAATCCTCGCCAAGGGCATCGCAGCGGGCCGCTCCGACAACACCTATCGCGGGCAGGTCACGGCGCACAGGAAGGCGACGGGGGCGCGCAACTTCACGAATTGCGACAGCCTTCTCATCGGCCAGCAATGCGGCGCGCACACGATCCCCTATATCGAGAGCAAGAATTCGTCGGCCGTGTTCGAGCACGAGGCGACCACCTCGAAGATCGCCGAGGATCAGCTCTTCTACTGCATGCAGCGCGGGCTCGATGAAGAGGAGGCGGTGGCGCTCATCGTCAACGGCTTCGTCAAGGAGGTGCTCCAGCAGCTGCCGATGGAATTCGCGGTGGAAGCGCAGAAGCTCATTGCCGTGAGTCTTGAGGGGAGCGTGGGGTGATTGTTGGTTTTTGCTCCATCCGTCATTGCGAGGAGGGCGGTAGCCCGACGCGGCAATCCAGTCTTGCCTCATTCCGTTCCCAGTCTGGATCGCCACGTCGCTTCGCTCCTCGCGATGACGGGCAGAGCCTTGCGGGGAGCGTGGGGTGATTGTTGGTTTTTGCTCCATCCGTCATTGCGAGGAGGGCAGTAGCCCGACGCGGCAATCCAGTCTTGCCTCTTTCCGTTCCCATTCTGGATCGCCACGTCGCTTCGCTCCTCGCGATGACGGGCAGAGCCTTGAGGGGAGCGTGGGGTGATGGGGCGTAATGTCACTCTAGTTGTTGTCTTTCTTTTGATGGGCATTTCCGGGGCCTTTGCATGCAGTTGTGGTCATCCAAAGGGGGCCGATGGTATGCCACTCAAAGGTAAAGAATTCAACGAATGGAAAATCAAGAGGGCAGTCATTGTCGCTCGCCTCAAGGTGCTCAGCTTTAAAATTTCCGAAGGCAAAAAAGACGGTGGAGACATTGTAGGAATAGCGGAAGCAAAGCTGGTGGAGGCTATTAAGGGCAAAGTGCCTCGGCGAATTGAATTGCGATCATGGGGAGCAGATCAAGGCGCAAACTGTGGGAACGCGGGCACTTTATTTGAAGCCGTGAGCACAAACTCTCTGCTAACGGCTGAACTCTTCCCTCATAAGACGAAACCTCGGACCTTTTGGATCGGATTCTGCGGACTTGCGGAACTTGGCTCCTTCGGCGCAGCCAACGAATGATTTGGAAAAACGGAACAAACCCATGCTTGAAATCAAGAACCTCCACGTCGAAATCGACGGCAAGAAGATCCTCAACGGCCTCAACCTCACGGTGAAGCGCGGCGAAGTCGCGGCCATCATGGGCCCGAACGGTTCGGGCAAGTCGACCCTCTCCTATGTCATCGCCGGCAAGGAGGATTACACGGTCACCGAGGGCGAGATCCGGCTCGACGGTGTGAACATCCTCGAGATGGAGCCGCACGAGCGCGCCCATGCCGGGCTGTTCCTCGCCTTCCAGTATCCGCTCGAAATTCCGGGTGTGGCGACCATGACCTTCCTCAAGGCGGCGCTCAATGCACAGGCCAAGGCGCGCGGTGAGGATGAACTCTCCCCCGGCGAGTTCATGAAAAAGGTCCGCGAGGCTGCCGCCAAGCTCGGCATCAACCCGGATATGCTGAAGCGGCCGCTGAATGTCGGCTTCTCGGGTGGTGAGAAGAAGCGTATGGAAATCCTGCAGATGGCTTTGCTCGAGCCGAAGATGGCGATCCTCGACGAGACCGATTCCGGCCTCGACATCGATGCCCTGCGCATCGTGGCCGAGGGCGTGAACGCGCATCGCGACCCCGACCACGCCTTCCTCGTCATCACGCATTACCAGCGCCTGCTCGATCATATCCGCCCGGATACGGTGCATGTGATGGCCAAGGGCCAGATCGTGCGGACGGGTGGGCCGGAAATCGCGCTCGAACTCGAAGAGCGTGGCTACGCCGAATATCTCGGCAACGCGGCGTGAGGGCACAATGGCGAACCCTGTCGTGATCATGCGGAATCCGGCCGAGACGGCGCTGATCGAGCGCTTTGCGGCCGAGAAGGCTTCGCTCCCCGGTGCGGCCGAGGCGCGGGCCGAAGCCTTCGCGCGGTTCGAGGCCAGGGGCCTGCCGTCGAGACGCATCGAGAGCTACCACTACACGGATGTGCGCAACCTGATGCGCACCATGGCCCCCGCCGCGAAGGATGCGGTGGCGGGCGAGACGTTGAAGCTTGAGGGCTTCGTCCGCCTCGGCTTCACCAATGGGCGCTGGCAGGGGGGGGATTCCGCTTCCGGCGTGACGGTTCAGCCGCTGGCCGATGCCTATCGTGATGGCCTCACGCCCGGCCTCGGCATGGGCGAAGCGAGCGATGTGGTGGTGGATCTCAACACCGCTTTGGCGCGCGATGGCGTGGTCATCCGCGTGGACGCTGGAGCGGAAGCGAAGCTGCATCTTGCGTTTTCCGAGAATGTCGACGCGCCTGCGAGCATCCTGCCGCGCGTGATCGTGGAGATCGGCGAGGGCGCTTCGGTGGTGCTCGTCGCCACGCATCAGGGCCCGTCCGGCATCGCCTATCAGGTGAACGAGGTGGTGGAACTTCGCCTCGGCAGGCAGGCGAGGGCGGATCATATCCGCCTGAACCTCTCCGGAGACAAGGCGATGGTGCTGTCCTCCGTGGCCGCCACGCTGGGCGAAGAGTCCGCGTTGCAGACGACGCAGGTGTCGCTCGGCGGCGAGGTTTGCCGCCATCAGGTGTTCGTGACCTATCAGGGCGAGAACGCGAAGGCGGCGATCCGCGGCGCGACCATGCTCAAGGGAAATCAGCACCACGATTCGACCCTCGTGGTGGATCACGCCGTGCCGCATGGCGAGAGCCGCGAACTCTTCCGCACGGTGGTGGATGGGTCGGCCCATGGCGTGTTCCAGGGCAAGATCATCGTGCGCCCGCATGCGCAGAAGACCGATGGCCAGATGGCGTCCAACGCGCTGCTGCTCTCGGACGATGCCGGCATGTCCAACAAGCCGGAGCTCGAGATCTTCGCCGACGACGTGGTCTGCGCCCATGGCGCGACCTGCGGTGCGCTGGATGAGAACCAGCTCTTCTACCTGCAGGCGCGCGGCCTGCCCCGCAGGATTGCCGAGGCGCTGCTGGTCGAGGCGTTCCTCGGCGAGGTGATCGACACCGCGAGCGACGAATCCTTGCGCGAGATTCTCGCGGGCCTCGTGAGCGACTGGATGCAGGCAAGGGCGGTCTCATGACCCTCGACCTCGCAAAGATCCGCGCGGATTTCCCGGCGCTTGCGCTTCAGCCCTATGGCAAGCCGCTGACCTATCTCGATAATGCGGCTTCCGCCCAGAAGCCGCGGCAGGTGCTGGACCGCATGACGCGGGCTTACGAGAGCGAATATGCCAATGTGCATCGGGGCTTGCATTACCTTGCCAATGCCGCAACCGAGGCCTATGAGGCCGCGCGCGAGAAGGTGCGGGCGTTTCTGAATGCGCCTTCGGTGGATGAGATCATCTTCACGAAAAACGCGACCGAGAGCCTCAATCTCGTGGCTTCCGCCCTGGGCCGGCACCTGAGGCTCGGCGAGGGCGACGAGATCCTCCTGTCGATCATGGAGCACCATTCCAACATCGTACCCTGGCATTTCTGGCGCGAGCGGCATGGTGCCGTGCTGAAATGGGCGCCGGTGGACGGGGAAGGCAATTTCCTGCTCGATGAATTCGAAAAGCTCGTCACGCCGCGCACCAGGGTGATTTCCATCACCCATATGTCGAATGCGCTGGGCACCATCGTGCCGATCAAGGATGTGGTGGCGATTGCGAAGAAGCATGGCATTCCCGTGGTGGTCGATGGCTCTCAGGCCGCCGTGCATCTTGCCGTGGATGTGCAGGAACTCGATTGCGACTTCTACATCTTCACGGGCCACAAGCTCTATGGCCCCTCGGGCATCGGCGTGATGTGGGGTCGGGCGGCCCTGCTCAACGCGATGCCGCCTTTCCTCGGCGGTGGCGAGATGATCCGCGAAGTTTCCGAAGACAACGTCACCTATGGCGATGCCCCGCATCGCTTCGAGGCGGGCACACCCTCCATCGTGCCGGCCATCGGTCTTG
>JADCCH010000230.1 GCA_020252865.1 Methylobacterium sp. | reverse complement strand
TATGCGGCGGGCATGGGTCACGGCCTCGTCGCGCACGGCGCGTTCTGCCGCGACGCCATCCCGCCAGGCGGCGAAGGTCTCGCCCTGATGCTTCAGGTTCTCGATGAGCATCCCGGCCTGCTTCCTGTCCCATTCGGAACGCTCCAGCAGGCCCACAAGGCTCGAACGGAGGAAATCAAGGCGCGGGGCCAGCGTTTCGTCCCGCTTCCAGCGATAGCGCATTTCCACGCCCACCAGCTCGGAAAAGGCCTGCGCGGCCATGCTGAAACGCTCGTCATTCGCCTTGGAGCCCTGGAACACGACACTAAGGATTTCCGTGGTGCGGTCGAGATCTTCCGTCAGGCCATCAGTCGCGGAACGGCCGACCTTGATCACGGCATCGCGCAGCTCGTTCACGGAACGGCCGAGCGCGTTGAGGCGCGCCTCGGCACTGGTCGCCGCCTCGCGCATGCGCTCGTCCGCGCTGTTCTTAATCTTGTTGAGGTTCTCGCGGGCGGCATTCAGCCCGTAGAGGATTTCACCCTGGACGCGCTCGGAACGATCATCGAGGAAGCTCGAAGCCTGACTCTGCAGGATGCTCAGGCTCGCGACAAGGCTCTCCACCTCCTGCAGTTCGACCTGCGCCCGCGTATAGGCCTGATCCGCATCGCGGCGCTGAAATTCGGCATACCGGCCAAGGCCGATCGTGAGGGAGACGCCCACGACCGGGCCGATCGCGATGACGGCGATTTTCCACCTGACCGAGGAAAAAACGCGGCTGAACGACAATCCTTGCGTGGAAAAGCGGGGAAGTGGCAACTTCATGACGATTCTCGTCCGACTGGGTTATGGCATGGTTAACGTGTCCATAATTTGCACCCAAACCTTTAGGAATGGTGAAGTGCCGCGTATTTTTCCTTGCCAACTTGCAAAGCGAGGGCAAACTGCCCCTGCCGGGCACGTGGATCGATCGCGTTCACGACGATGTGAACATGAAAAAGCGCAAGATGGAATTGTTCTCCGGGCGCTGGCTATGATGCGCTGGTGCACGATGTAAAAAAGTTCAGAAAAGTCACGCGCCATGATGCACAGGGCGCCAACCGGGAGAAAAAGAATGTCTCTTCAACGCAGGCAAATTCTCGCCGCAGGAGCCGGCTTCGGTGCCGCATGGATGGGCGGCACCGCACTCCTTCCCGGCAGCCTCGGGGCGGCGCAGGCGGCTGCCCCGCTCGCCGGCACCGTGAGCCCCGCCACGTTCCGCTTCAGGGTCGGCGCCATCGAGGTGACAGCGCTGCATGACGGCATCGCCGCGCGCCCGCTCGATGCGAGCTTCGTGCGCAATGCCGAACTCAGGGATGTGCAGGCCGTGCTGGCGGAGAACTTTCTCCCCACCGACACCCTGAACATCTCCTTCACCACCCTGCTTGTGAATAACGGCTCGAAGCTCGTGCTGATCGATACGGGCTTTGCGGATAATGGCGGCCCCACCAATGGCCGCACCGTGGCGCAGCTGAAGTCGCTCGGCATCGAACCGTCGCAGATCGATGTCGTCCTGCTGAGCCATTTCCATGGCGATCATCTGCAGGGCGCGCGCGCGAAGGACGGTAAACTCGTCTATCCGAATGCCGAGATCATGGTTCCGGAAAACGAGTGGGCCTTCTGGATGGACGATGCCCGCATGGCCGCAGCACCCGATGCGATGAAGGGGGCCTTCGCGGGCGTGCATCGCGTGCTGAAGCCGAACGCCAATGACGTGAAGCGCTTCTCATGGGGCCAGGAAGTTGTCACCGGCATCACCGCCGTCGAGGCTTCGGGCCACACGCCGGGCCACACCGCCTTCGCGATATCCTCGGGCGGCAAGACCCTGATCTATGTCGCGGACATCACCAACACGCCGCTGCTTTTCGCGCGGAACCCGGAATGGCGCGTGATGTTCGACATGGATGCGGACAAGGCGGTGCAAACCCGCAAGCGCATTCTCGACATGGCGGCGACCGACAGGATCCAGGTCTCCTTCTACCATGGCAACTTCCCGTCGACTGGCTTCATCGCCCGGGAGGGCACGGGCTACCGGCTGGTGCCGGCGCCGTGGTCGAGCGTGCTCTGAACACAATCCGCGCCATGGAAACGGATGGCGCCCCTCGCGGGCGCCGTCGCCTTTTCGGAGCTTGATCAAGCCCGCGACTGGGGTGAGGCAAGGGCGTTCGCGCCGGAAGCTCTTGCAACGCGCGCCATCCGCGTTTCACAGTTCCATCACGCCGGCGCGCGACCAGCCGGCCAAAGACACCCAGATGCCCCCCCTTGCGGAGCGAGACAGCCTTGCAGCAGCCCATTCCCTCCCCCAGCACGCACGAGCCGTGGAGAAAGGCGAGGCCGGCCCTCGCCTTTGTCGCCTCCAGCGCGCCGGATGCAGAACTCGCATTGCAGCGGTTGCGCCGCTTCTATGGCGAGTGTCAGCCGGAGGATGCCGATGTGATCGTGGCGCTCGGGGGCGATGGCATGATGCTGCAGACGCTCCACCGCTTCCTTGGCACCGGAAAGCCGATCTACGGCATGAATCGCGGTTCGGTCGGCTTCCTGATGAACGAGTTTCGGGAAGATGACCTGATCGAGCGCATTCGCACGGCCACGCGCTCGATTGTGCATCCGCTCAACATGGTGGCGAGCGACGGGCAGGGCGCGCAGACGCGCGCGCGCGCTTTCAATGAGGTCTCGCTGCTGCGGCAGACCCATCAGGCCGCCAAGCTCGAGATCGCGGTCGATGGCACCGTGCGCCTGCCCGAATTGATCGCGGATGGCCTGCTGCTCGCTACCCCCACGGGTTCGACCGCCTACAACCTTTCAGCCAATGGCCCGATCCTGCCTCTCTCTGCACCGCTGATGGCGCTGACGCCGATCTCCGCCTTCCGGCCCCGGCGCTGGCGCGGCGCGCTGCTGCCCGATCGCGTGCGCGTGCGCATTCGCGTGCTGGAACCGGAAAAGCGCCCTGTTTCCGCCGTGGCGGACCATGTCGAGATCCGCGATGCGCGCAATATCGAGATCGAGATGGATCACTCGGTCACACTGGTGATGCTGCACGACCCCGGACACGGCCTTGACGAGCGCATCCTGCGCGAGCAGTTCGACGCCTGATCGCATTGCCAGGTTGCGCCGGCCGGTTCATCGGATCGCGCATTTTCAACTCGTGTTAACGAAACCCGTTTAGTCTCGCGCCACGATCGCAGAAGCGATTGCCGGGTGTTGGCCGCAGTTCCGCGTCACAGGCCATGCCCGCCGGGAGAACCCCGTGACGCGACCGGTACCGCCATGTTCCGCGTCGATTGCAGCCGGCTCCGTTTCCTCGTCATCGACGATAACGGCTTCATGCGCCGCATCATCCGCTCCCTTCTGCACGGCTTTGGCACGCGCGAAGTGACCGAGGCGGAAGACGGCGCGGCAGGGCTTGAAGCCTTCGCCACTTATCTCCCCGATATCGTGATCACCGATTGGTCGATGCCTGTCTTCGATGGAATCGAACTCACCAAAATGATCCGCCAGCCGGATACGAGCCCCAACCCCTTCGTGCCGATCATCATGGTCACCGGCTATGCCGAGCGCAGCCGCGTGTTCGAGGCGCGCGATGCCGGCGTTTCGGAAATGCTCGTGAAGCCGATTTCCGCCAAGGGGCTCTACCTGCGCATCGCGAAGGTCGTGCTCAACCCGCGCCCCTTCATCCGCACCGATAACTATTTCGGACCGGACCGCCGGCACCTCATCAAGGCCGAGGCCTACAAAGGGCGCGGCGCTGCCGCGAACCTCCTCAAGAGCCCATCGGCCTGAAGGATCAGCATCGTCATGACCCGTCCCCAAGCTTCCGAGGGCAAAATGCCGACCAGCTTCGAGCAGGATTTCGGCGAGACCCGCGTCATCCATGTCAGCGGCACGCTGCGCGCCAAGGCCGCGGTGCACAATGCCGATCCCAGCGGCGCGGATGATCTGTCGATCGCCGCGGCCGAAAGCGCGATGAAGGACCTCTCGGGTGATTTCCAGAACTGGATGGGCGACGAGATAAACCGCCTTGTCGCGGCCTTCGACGATTATCGCAGCAAGGGTCCGGGCGAGCGCGACATCACGAACCTGTTCAGCGCCGCACATGACATTCGCGGCCAGGCGGCGGCGTTCGGCTATCCGCTGGCCGCGGAAATCGCCGGCAGCCTCACCAAGCTCCTCGACAAGATCGAGCCGGATTACCTGCCCACCCCGCTCATTGCCCATCATGTGGATGCGGTGCGCGCGATTTATCGCAGCCAGGTCCGCGATTACGCCAATCCGGTCGCGGTCCAGATCATCCACACCCTCAAGAGGACAATCGACCGGATGGTGGAAGCCCGCACCAATGCGATAGCCGAAGAGCAGAAAATGGCGCGCGGGCGCTGAATTTCCGCGACACCATACCGCCGGAGCCGGGCCTCGCGCCCAGCTTTCCCACCTGCCGTGCTCAGGCGACGTTGCGGCGGATATCCCATTCCGGGAAGGGTGCGGAGCTGTTGGCGGGGTCGGCCGGACGCTCGAAC
>JADCCH010000023.1 GCA_020252865.1 Methylobacterium sp. | reverse complement strand
TGTCCTCGCCGAAAAGCTGGATGAGCGTCGCCACCTTGGTGTAGGCCGTGCCGGAGGAGTTCGGGTCCGCGACCTGAACCTCATCCTTGTATTCCGGCTTTGCGAGGTCGGCCCAGCATTTGGGCTCGGGCAGCTTCTTGCGCGCCAGCTGCTCCTTGTTGAAGGAGAAGCCCAGCGCTCCGGCATAGATGCCGACGGTCTTGAAGCCGGATTGTTCGGCCTGCTTCACCGCCCAGGGCAGAAGCTCGCCGAGCTTCGCCGATTTATACGGCTCGGTGAGGTTCTCCTCGGCCGCCTGGAGATGCGGATCTCCCGTGCCGCCCCACCATACGTCCCCGCGCGGATTGGCGGCTTCCGCCTTGATCTGGGCATAGGTTTCGCCTGACGACTTGCGGGTCATCGCGACCTTGATGCCCGTGGCGCGCTCGAAGGCCTGCGCCATCGGGCGGCACCATTCCTCCTGCACCGAGCAATAGAGCACGAGTTCACCCTGCGCGGCGGCGGGCGATGGGGCCAAACCGCCCATGGCGGTGGCAGCAAGAAGCGCAAGCGCGAAAGAACGGCGTGTCGCCATCGTGGTTCTCCTCCCAAGGGTGCGGTGGAGGACCTTGTCCTGCTCCCGCGTGTCATCTTCGTGACGTTTGCCGACTAAGATGCAGGTCTTTCCGGTCCCGTCAATCGCAGGCGATCACGGGGCGGCCAAGGCCATGCCCGCAATGGCGGAAATCGCTTCCGCCACGCCCGGCGCGGCGACGAGGATCGGATTGCCTTCCGTGACCCAGTTTCCGCTGCAAAACGCGTTGGTGCGGCATCCCGCCTCGGCTGCGATGACAAGCCCGGCCGCGACATCCCATGAATTGATATGCGTCTCGACGTAGCCATCCGTGCGCCCGTTTGCCGCATGGGCAACGCCGAGCGCGCCCGAGGCCGAGCGCTTCACGCTCGAGCCGGCACCATAGAGGCGCATGACGATGCCGAGATAATCCTCGAGCGGCCGGCGGGTGGACCAGCCGCATTCAACGGTCGAACGCCGCAGGTCACTCGTCAGCGCCGCGCGGATCGGCTGGCCGTTCAGCGTCGCGCCGCCGCCGCGCCGCGCGAGCCACATCTCGCCCAGGGCCGGGGCATGGATCAGCCCCAGTTCGGGCCGGCCGTTCAGCACGAAGCCGATGGAGACGCACCATTGGCGGTCCCCGCGGGCGAAATTCGCGGTGCCGTCGATCGGATCGATGATCCAGAGCCGCTCGGAGGCGCCGCCGCCCTGTTCCTCGCCCATCACCGCGTCTCCGGGGAAGGCTTCGGCGATCATCGCGCGGAATTCCCTCTCCACCGTGCCATCGGCGATGGTGAGCCAGTCCTGAAAGCCCTTCATCGAGATTTCGAGCGCATCCGTCCGCCCGAAATAGGAGAGGGCCGTTTCCCCCAGTTTCAGCGCCATGCCATGCACGGCATGGTAGCGGGCGGCGAGCATCGCGTTGTCGGTCATCGGATCGGCCATCAATAAACGGGGCGCACGGGCTTGCCGGTCTGCGCGGATTCGGTTGCGGCATCGGCGAGCACCTGCGCCTTGAGCCCGTCAACGCCCGAGGGCGATGGCTGGATCCCCTTCACCATGCAATCGAGGAAGGCCGCGAGTTCGGCGCGATAGGCGGCGGCATAGCGCTCGAGGAAGAAGGGCAGGACGGGATCGGCGCGGAAGCCCTGGGCATCGGCGGTCTCCACAGTGGTCAGCGGCACGTTCCGGGCCCGCACCATGCCCCGCGCGCCATGCACCTCGAAGCGCTGGTCGTAGCCGTAGCTCGCCCGTCGGGAATTCGAGATCTGCGCGATCTTGCCGGATGCCGTTTTCAGCAGCACCGCAGCGGTATCGACATCGCCCGCTTCCCCGATCGCCGGATCGACGAGGCAGGAGGCGACCGCATGCACCTCCACCGGGTCTTCGCCGAGAAGGAAGCGGGCCATGTCGAGATCATGAATCATCATGTCGCGGAACAGCCCGCCCGAACGCTTCACATATTCCACTGGCGGCGGCCCGGGATCGCGCGAGAGAATCGTGACCATCTCGATCTTGCCGATGTCACCGGCCACGAGGCGGCGCCTGGCTTCCGCGAAATTGGGGTCGAACCGGCGGTTGAAGCCGATCATCAGCGGCTTGCCCGAGGCTTCGACCGTCCTGAGGCAGGCGCGGATGCGATCCGAGGAGAGATCCACCGGTTTTTCGCAGAAAACGGCCTTTCCGGCCTTCACGGCTTCCTCGATGAATTCGGCGTGGGTGTCGGTGGGCGAACAGATCATCACGCCGGCAATGGCGGGGTCCGCCAGCATCGCCTCGCGGCTGGTGGCCTTCGTGCCGAGTTCGGCCGCAAGGCTCTCCGCCGCCGGGACGAGCGCGTCGCTGACCGCCAGCAAGCGCGCGCCCATCGATGCCGCGACATTTGACGCATGGATGCGCCCGATGCGCCCCGCGCCGATGACACCCAGTCCGATCACGAAAATTTTTCCCTGCTGGCTGACGATGTGTTTCGATTTTTCCGAGAGACTAGAATTGGGACGGGACTCACGCAATGCTCGCGCGCCAAGAATCTGAGCCGGCAAAAGGCGCGAATGGGGTAAGAGGATGGCTTCAGTCGCAGGTCGGCTTTCAGGCAGGATCGCAGTGGTGACGGGTGCGACGCAGGGACTGGGCGAAGCCATCGCCCGCGCCTTCGCCGCGGCAGGGGCTGCGGGCCTGTGCCTGACCGGGCGAAATGCCGCCCGTGGTGCACGCATCCGGGATGAACTCACCCGCCAGGGAACAGCTTCGATCTTTGTGCAGGCTGATCTTTCGAGGATGGACGATGTCCGCTCGGTGATCGCGGCGGCGGATCACCAGTTCGGCCGGGTGGATGTGCTGGTGAACGCGGCGGGGCTGACCGATCGCGGCACCATCTTCGACACCACGCAGGAGCGGTTTGACGAACTCTTCGCGGTCAATGTCCGCGCGCCGTTCTTCCTGACGCAGGATGCCGTGACGATCATGGCGCGCGAGAGGATCGCGGGCTCGATCATCAACATCCAGTCGATGTCCGCGCATGGCGGACAGCCCTTCCTCTCGGCCTATTCCTCCACGAAGGGCGCGCTGGCGACGCTCACGCGCAACCTCGCCCATGCGCTGGTGAAGCACCGCATTCGCGTCAACGGCCTCAATATCGGCTGGATGCATACGCCCGGCGAGGAGCGCGTGATGCGCCTCTACCATGGCGCGCGGGATGGCTGGCTTGAACAGGCGGTGAAGGATCGGCCCTTCGGTCGTCTCATCAGCCCCGAGGAGGTGGCGCGGGCCTGCCTCTATCTCGCGAGCGACGAATCCGGCCTGATGACCGGCTCGAATATCGATTTTGATCAAACCATTGTCGGGATCGGCGCTGATCCCCTCGAACCGGGGCTCTAGGATGAAAGATCTCGATCTTGTTACCATCGGCCGTTCTTCGGTGGATCTCTATGGCCAGCAGATCGGCGGACGGCTGGAGGATATGGCGAGTTTCGTGAAGGCGGTCGGGGGCTGTCCGGCCAATATCGCCATCGGCGCGGCCCGTCTCGGTTTGAAAACCGCGCTGATCTCCCGCGTCGGTGACGAGGCGATGGGCCGGTTCATCCGCGAGCAACTCGTTCGCGAGGGTGTCTCGGTCGATGGCCTTGCGACCGATCCGCATCGCCTGACGGCGCTCGTGCTGCTCGGCGTGCGCGACCAGGAAACCTTCCCGCTGATCTTCTACCGCACGGATTGCGCCGATGCCGCGCTCGACGAGAGCGATATCACCCGCGATCTCATCGCCCGTTCGCGTGCCGTGCTGGTCACCGGCACGCATTTCGCCAAGGCGAACAGCGACGCTGCGCAGAGGAAGGCCATTCGTCTCGCGCGGGAAACCGGCGCGAAGGTGATCCTCGACATCGATTACCGCCCCAATCTCTGGGGGCTTGCCGGGCACGGGGCGGGGGATCGCCGTTACATCCCGTCCGATCAGGTCAGCGCCCATCTTTCGGGCATCCTGCCGGATTGCGATCTGATCGTCGGCACGGAGGAGGAACTCCACATCGCCGGCGGCACCACGGATACGATCGCCGCGCTGAAGTCCATCCGCAAGCTCGCGCCCCGGGCGCTGATTGTGGCAAAGCGCGGCGCCGAGGGCTGCGCGGCCTTCCCCGTGGCCATCCCCGATGCGCTCGACGAGGGCATTCGCGGGCCGGGCTTCCCGGTCGAGGTCTATAACGTGCTCGGCGCGGGCGATGCCTTCATGGCCGGCTTCCTCTCGGGCTGGCTGCGCGACGCGCCGCTCGAAACCTGCTGCACCTATGCGAATGCCTGCGGCGCCATTGCGGTTTCGCGCCTGCTTTGCTCGCCCGAATATCCCGGCACGAAGGAATTGATGCATTTCCTCGCGCAGGGCTCCAGCCATCGGGCCTTGCGGTTCGATGCCGTGCTCAATCACCTGCACCATGCCACGACGCGTCGCCCCGTGCCGCGGAAGCTTGCGATCCTCTCGATCGATCACGGCTTCCAGGATTTCGAGCAATTCGGCAAGGGCCGGCATGTCGAGGCGGGGCGCGTCGCCTATTTCAAGACGCTGGCGGTGAAGGCGGCCGCGGAAGCCAGCGCGCAATTCAAGGAGCGTAACGGGCTCGGCGTCGGCATGTTCCTCGACGGCACGCTCGGCCGGGAAGCCCTTTTCCGAGCCGAGGATCACGATTTCTGGATCGCCCGGCAGCTGCCGCATGGCGAGCGCGTCCGCCTCACGGAATGGCCGATGCGGCAGGTCGCGAAGCTCATCGCCAATGGCCGTTCGGATGCGCGCACGCCCTACAGCCAGCATGTCTCCGAGATCCGGCAGGTCTTCGCGGCCGCGCAGGCCCTGGGCCGGGAAGTGCTGATCGAGGCTCTCCCGCCCGAGGGGGAAACCACGGCGATGATGCTCGAGCGTCTCTATGGCGAGGGGCTGAAGGCGGATTACTGGCTCATCGAATTGCAGCATGATGCCGCTGCCTGGGCTGCCATCGATGCGGTGATCGGGGCGCAGGACCCGCTCTGCCGGGGCGTGATCGTGATTGCCCGCAACGCCCAATCCGGCCCGGATCTGAAGAGGGCGGGCCGCCAGCCGCGTGTGATGGGCTTCGTGGGCGGGCGCTCGGTCTTCAGCGTGGCCTTCCGGCTCTGGCTGGGCGGGGATGTCGATGATATCGCGGCCGTTACCCTCATGAGGAAGCAGTTGCAGCATTTTGCGACCGACTTCGCGGGTGAAGGCTGAATTTCCGGGCCAGGCCATGCCGCTTCCGGTTGCGCAGCATCTTCTGACACATCGACGCCAGATACCCTCGGCATGCATCAAGAACGATGTTCCGATCTGGTGCCGCTCGAGGCGTGCTGCGGGCGAGGAGATGGGGCTCTCCTTCGAGGAGCGCGGCACCATCCTTGCGCGGCCTTGAGCGGATTCCGCGGGATTTCACCGGTTTTGGCTTAAAGGCTCTCTGTTCTCGACGATCTCGGTGAACCAGACGCGGCGAAATAGGCGCGTCATGGGCCGAGGTTTAGACCTTCCTTTGACCATCCGGGCCTAGAGGATGCTCTCCCGCCAGAGTGAGGAGGCATCCATGCCGGGGGTTCGGATAGTGTGGTTACGGAAACGGCTGGCCGCGCTTGGCTGCATTCTCGTGGGCCTTCCGAGCCTTTACGGTTTCCCGCCCCTGATCGCGGCCGATGACCCCGCGCTCACGCTCCGCATCGATCTTGGCGATCGGTCGCGCTGGCGGGTGGAATGGAGGCAGGCGCGGGATACAAGGCTTGAGCGCCGTGACTGGCCGGAAGAGCCGTTCCTGCGCGAGGGGCTCGCACGCCTCGAACGCTTCTGGCCGAAGGCACCGCGTCAAGCCGCGCTGGGAGCGATGACAACCGATCAGCTGCATGATGGCGATGTCGCGCCGAGCCAATCCGCCCGGCAAGGCGCATTCTGGCTCAGCCCCTTGGCTGCCGGGCAGGGGCTCGACCAGACTTTCGCCTTTCCGCCCGAGATGGGCGGCGGAAAGGTGGCGATCGAGATCCTCGGCCATGCCGAAGGGATCGGCATCGAGTATAGTGGCCTGTGGCTGACTTCGCCGGTGATCCCCGGCCATGCGATCCAGCTCGCGGGGCAGATCCCGGCGAGGCAGCACCGTTCGGGCGGAATGATCGGTGCGCTGCGTTTGCACCTTTCGAGCCATGCCAGCCCGGAGGCGCT
>JADCCH010000229.1 GCA_020252865.1 Methylobacterium sp. | reverse complement strand
TCCACGCGCTGGCCGGCCTCGGGTTCGCCGGCAGGCATGGCGAAGAGATAAGTGTAGCGGAGATACTCCCCTGAAATCCTGAGACCCGCCGTGCCCCAGATGCCGAGCGAGCCTTCGATGATGATGCGCCGGCCATCCTCCGAACACCATTTGCCGTCGATCGAATCCGCAAGGGCCGGCGAGGCGAGGGGCAGCGTGGCGAGGCACAAGGCAAGGCGGATTTTGGGCATGATCCATCTCCCCGATATCGTCCATCTTCTCGAGGAAGGAGGCGAGAGGCCAGTCAACTCCAGAGCAGGCCAGGCCGCAAGGGGCCACAAACTCAGCCGCTTGCCAGACCCGGAAAGCTCGGGTACCATTTTTCATCTTGAAACAGGATTCAAGGCCTTTGACGAAACCCGCCGTCCGCGCTCTGGAAATTCGTCAGGCCGCCCGCCTTGATGCGGTGGCCTTTTCGGGCTTTCTGCTTCTCCTGTCGCTTATCCTCCTTATCAGCCCCTGAGGGCCGACCGGGCTTTGCCTGGGCCCTCAGGGGTAGCGCGCAATAAAATTTCCCGCTACAGAGCCCGTGTCCCGTCGATTCCGAAAGAGAACATCCGGCGCGGGTGCGATGAGAGGATTCTTCCAATGTCCCAAGGTTCCGGCTCCAAAGACCGCGTCCTGATTTTCGACACCACCCTGCGCGACGGCGAGCAATGCCCCGGCGCCACCATGACCTTCGAGGAAAAGCTGGAAATCGCCGATTTCCTCGATCTGATGGGCGTGGATATCATCGAGGCCGGCTTCCCGATCGCCTCCGAAGGCGATTTCGAGGCGGTCGCTGCCATTTCCAGGCGCGTGAAGAACGCGACCGTGGCAGGTCTTTCCCGCGCTGGCGCCAAGGATATCGACCGGGCGGGCGAGGCGGTGCGGCACGCGGTGAAGCCGCGCATCCATACCTTCATCTCCACCTCGCCGGTGCACATGAAATACAAGCTGCAGAAGGAACCCGATGCGGTTCTGCAACTGATCATCGACAGCGTATCGCGTGCCCGCAACCTCGTGCCGGATGTGGAATGGTCGGCCGAGGACGGCACCCGCACCGAGCATGATTTCCTCTGCCGCTGCGTGGAAGCGGCCATCAGGGCCGGCGCAACGACGATCAACGTCCCGGATACGGTCGGCTACACGACGCCGGACGAGTATCGTGCCTTGTTCGAGATGTTGCGCAGCCGCGTGCCGAATTCCGACAAGGCGATTTTCTCGGTCCATTGCCACAACGATCTCGGCATGGCGGTCGCGAATTCCATCGCCGGCGTGATGGGTGGCGCCCGGCAGATCGAATGCACCATCAACGGCATCGGCGAGCGCGCGGGCAATGCGGCGCTGGAAGAGATCGTGATGGCGCTGAAGACGCGCGGCGATGTCTTCCCCTTCGAAACGGGTATCGAAAGCACCATGCTGAACCGCGCTTCCAAGCTCGTCTCGGCCGCCACTTCCTTTCCGGTGCAATTCAACAAGGCCATCGTGGGCCGAAACGCCTTCGCGCATGAGAGCGGCATCCACCAGGATGGCATGCTGAAGAACACCCAGACCTACGAGATCATGACGCCGGAATCGGTCGGCGTCTCGAAGACCTCGCTCGTGATGGGCAAGCATTCGGGTCGCAACGCCTTCCGGGACAAGCTCAAGGGCCTCGGCTACGAAGTGTCCGACAACCAGCTGGAAGATGCCTTCGTGCGCTTCAAGGCGCTGGCTGACCGCAAGAAACACATCTACGACGAGGATATCGAGGCGCTGATCGACGAGAATCTCGCGACTGCCGAGGATCGCGTGAAGGTCGTGGCGCTCACGGTGATCGCCGGCACGATGGGGCCGCAATCCGCGACGCTGACGCTGGATATCGAAGGGCAGCACCGCACGGTGCAGGCCACCGGCAATGGCCCGGTGGATGCGACCTTCAACGCGATCCATCAGCTCATCCCGCATGAGGCGAAGCTGGAGCTTTATCAGGTCCATGCCGTCACCGAGGGCACGGATGCGCAGGCGGAAGTCTCCGTTCGGCTCGCGGGCGGCGACGGGCGGCTTGTGACGGGGCGTGCGGCTGATCCCGATACGCTCGTCTCCTCCGCCAAGGCCTACATCGTGGCGCTGAACAAGCTGACCCATGCGAGGGGTGCCGCGCGCGGCGCGGTTCGCGTGCATTCCACGCATTGAGGCCGGCCCATGCGGATCGGGGTGGATCTCGGCGGCACCAAGATTGAAGTCGTCGTGATCGACGATGCGGGCACGGAACTTCTCCGCCACCGCATCCCTACGCCGCGCGGAACCTACGAGGGCATTCTCGATGGGCTGGTCGGCATCGTGCGCGAGGCGGAGAGCCGCCTCGCGAGCCTCGGCCATGCCGGTCCGCACACGGTCGGCGCAGGCATTCCCGGCGCCATCTCGCCGCGCACGGGGTTGGCGATGAACGCCAACTCCACCGAGATCAATGGCAGGCCGCTGAAGCAGGATCTCGAGACCGCGCTTCAGCGCGAGATCCGGCTCGCCAACGACGCCAATTGCCTCGCGGTTTCCGAGGCGGTGGATGGCGCGGCCGCAGGCGCGAAAGTGGTGTTTGCCGCCATTCTCGGCACGGGATGCGGGTCAGGCATCGCCCTCGACGGCGCGGCCTGGGAGGGCCGGCATCGCATTGGCGGCGAATGGGGCCACAACCCGCTGCCATGGCCAAGCGTGGAAGAGCTGAGCATGGCCGATACCTGCTGGTGCGGCAAGCCGGGCTGCCTTGAAACCTGGGTTTCCGGCACCGGCTTCCAGAACGATTTCCGCCGCGTGACGGGCCGCGCGCTGAAGGGGCGCGAAATCATCGCCGCGATGGAAGCGGGTGACGCGGAAGCCGCGGCGAGCTTCGATCGCTACGTCTCGCGCCTTGGCCGGGCGCTGGCGGCTATGGCGAATATCCTTGATCCCGAGGTGATCGTGCTGGGTGGCGGCATGAGCCGCATTCCGCAGATCTATGAACGCCTCCCGGCCGAGATCGGACGCTGGGTGTTCTCCGATCATTTCCGCACGCCCATCCGCCCGGCCCTGCATGGCGATAGCTCCGGCGTGCGTGGCGCCGCCTGGTTATGGGGGCGGTGATCCTTGACAACTTCGGACGGGGCTGCGAGTTTGCTGGGCGACTGGGGTTCGAGATTCGGTGTTTTGGGGGGTGTTTCGTCGTGGTTCGTTTTCTGCCGCCGGTTGCGGCTTCTTTTCTTGCCTTCACTCTGGCCGGTTGCGCCACTGTCACGCGCGGCACCACCAGTGACGTCGAGTTCGTCTCCGAGCCGCCCGGCGCGGTGGCCACGACGTCGCTCGGCAGCTCCTGCACCACGCCCTGCAGCCTGCGCTTCAGCCGCAAGGAAGAATTCAGCGTGGTCTTCAGGCTCGCCGGCCATGCGGACGAGACCGTCGAGGTGAAGTCGAGGCTTGGCGGTGCCGGGGCGGCCGGTCTTGCCGGCAACGTGATCCTCGGCGGCGTGGTGGGCATCGTGGCAGACGCGGCCTCCGGTGCCACCCTGGAGCATGCGCCGAACCCTGTGAAGGTGGTTTTGCGCAAGCTTGAAAGCCAGCGCGCTGCGCCCCGTCCGTCTGCCCCTCGCCGGCCAGCCCGAACGCCGGTCCCGCAGGCGGAACTTTCCAGGCTGACCGCCAAACAGGGCTGATTTCCGGCTGGACAAGCCCGTTCAAATGGCCTAACAACCCGGCCTCCGGGATCAGCCTTTTGCGTCCCTGATGGGTGTGTAGCTCAGTTGGTAGAGCAGCTGACTCTTAATCAGCGGGTCCAAGGTTCGAATCCTTGCACACCCACCATGAGTCTCCTTGCGGCCGCGAGGCACTCGCTGATCTTTTAAATCAACGCATGTTTTCTGGGTTTTGCGACTGAACAAGTCTGTGCTCATGCAAGCATTGGGCAAGCATCGAGCGCGCTCACGAGAAGGAATGGTGCCACCCCCGCAGCGCTGGCATTTTCCAACCCTCTTCGAGTGTTGAGAGCGGCAATGCCGTGGATGGCAGCGGCGGGTATGCTGGGGTCGCCCTGTTTGCGGATGCCCTGCCGCATATGCGCCGCCCCGGGTTCGATCCGGCGAGCCTGCTGGCGGATGCCAATTCCCACGCTGCCTTCGATCCGCTGGGTGACCTGGTTGTCACGGGCCCGACCGAAACCAGTATGAAGAACTTGCGGGTCGTGCTGGCCGATCCGGCAGGAAATTGTGATAAAGCCAAAATACAAGATTTAACTTTGCAAGCTTGAGAATATCCGATGGTGGCGCAGAGCGGAAGCCTTTGCTACCCAAACCGCTCAACCCGGACGGGGAACCGGGACGGATGGGGCAAGGAGAGCCGCATGCGAACACAGGTGGCGATCATCGGCTCAGGCCCGGCGGGGTTGCTCGTCGGCGCGATGCTGACGCAGGCCGGCATCGACAATATCATCCTCGAAAGGAAGTCTCGCGATTACGTCCTTGGGCGTATCCGCGCCGGCGTGCTCGAGGAGGCGACAACCGCTCTCCTGCATCGGCTGGGCGCCGGTGCGCGCCTTACTCGCGAAGGCCTGAAGCATGATGGTTTCGAACTTGCCTTTCAGGGCGAAGCGTTGCGGATAGACCTCGCGCATCTCACCGGCGGGCGGACCGTGACGGTCTATGGCCAGACCGAAGTGACGCGCGATCTGATGGATCACCGCCTGGCAGCGGGGGCGGCAACCATCTACGATGCCGAGAATGTCGCGCTTCATGAGTTCGGCAGCGGCAGGCCGAGCGTAACCTACATGAAGGATGGCCTCACGCAGCGGCTCGACTGCGAATTCATTGCGGGTTGTGACGGTTTCCACGGCGTGAGCCGCGCGAGCGTGCCGCAGGCCGCGTTGCGCAGCTTCGAGCGGGCCTACCCCTTCGGCTGGCTGGGCGTGCTCGCCGATGTGCCGCCTTGCGCGCCAGAACTGGTCTATGCCGCGCATGAACGCGGCTTCGCGCTCTGTTCCATGCGCTCACCCACGCGCAGCCGTTACTACATCCAGTGCCCGTTGGAGACCGACCCCGCGCAATGGAGCGACGACGCCTTCTGGGACGAACTTCGCCGGCGCATCGGCGAGGAAGCGGCGGCCCGTGTGGTGACCGGCCCGTCGATCGAGAAATCCGTCGCACCCCTGCGCAGTTTCGTCGCCGAACCCTTGCGCTTCGGGCGCTTGTTCCTCGCGGGCGATGCCGCGCATATCGTGCCGCCGACGGGCGCCAAGGGCCTGAACCTCGCCGCGCGCGATGCGTACGAGCTCGCGCGCGCCTTCATCGAATTCTTCCGCGAGAAATCATCCGCCGGGATCGACCATTACTCGAAGCGCGCACTGGATCGGATCTGGCGCGTCGAACGCTTCTCCTGGGCGATGACGACGATGCTGCATCGCTTCCCGCAATTCTCGCCCTTCGAGGAGCGGATGCAGGAAGCGGAATTCCGACAGCTTCAGGTCAGCGAAGCCGCGCGCCGGTTGGTGGCGGAGAACTATGTCGGAGCGCCGCTGCCGGCTTGAATGCTGTGATGTCATGCCCGAACCAGTTCCGGGCATCGACGACCCTGCACGGAGAAGGAAGACCCGGATCGCCCGGCCATGAGGGGAGTGGCGAGAGCGAAATTCGATCTGAATGAATGAGATCGACCGCTCTCTGTTTATTGTTATTGATCGCATTTTCTTCACGCGAACCGGTTCCCACCCCCCGCCTTCGCGAGGGGCATGCTTCGCTTGAAAATGCTTTATTTCTTTAGCATCCACGCATGGGCGGGATCGTTGTGGAAGCGCCAGAGGCGCTTCGGCCCGGCCATCACATTGAGATAATAGAGATCATAGCCATGCGCCGCGCCGACCGGGTGATAACCTTCCGGCACGAGCACGACATCGCCATCCTGCACGGTCATGGTTTCGTCGAGCGAGCGGTCATCCGTGTAGACCCGCTGCATCGCATAGCCTTGAGCTGGGCGGATGCGGTGGTAATAGGTCTCTTCCAGCAGGCTCTCGGCCGGAAGATTGTCGCGGTCATGCTTGTGGGGCGGATAGCTCGACCAATGCCCGCCCGGGGTGATCACCTCCACCACAAGAAGGCTTTCGGCATGGGGCGAGGTATCCGGCAGGATGTTGCGCACGTGGCGCGTATTCGTGCCGGTTCCGCGCGTTTCCTGCCCCACTTCGGACGGGGATATAAGCCTTGCCGGCAGGCTCCCGAAGGCGGGCGCGGTGCAGATCGCGATTTCGCAATCGGTGCGCGCCTCGGCCCGCCAGCGCGAATTTGCCGGGACATAGAGGGAGGTCGGCGATCCATCGAAAGGGCTTTCGCGCCCGCCCTGATCGCCGAAATCCCGGCCGCTCGCCGCGAGATGCGCCGTGCCCGAGACCATGACGATACAGGCCTCCCGCCGCGCGGTTCCCGCCTCGATCACATCGCCCGCCGCCAGCCGGTAGAGCGAGAAGCCGACATAGGTCCAGCCTGCATTCTCGGGCGTGACGTTGTGGATGGGGTTCCTGGCCGAGGGGCGCCGCAGCAGATGCGAATTCATGCGAGTCCGGCCTCCTTCAATGCCCATTGCAGATGCGCGACGCCCTTCCTCGCATAGGTGAGCGGATTTGCCTTCTTCGGGTCCTGCTCGGCTTCGACGATGACCCAGCCGGAATAGCCCTTCAGTTCTCTGAAAACGCTGACATAATCGACCGCACCGTCGCCTGGCACGGTGTAGGTGCCGAGTTCCGAACCCATCCCGAGGATGGAATCGAGGAAGGACCAGTCACCGGCCTTCGATTTCGCAATGATGGCCGGGCGCACATCCTTGCAATGCACATGCGTGATGCGCGAGCGATAGGTTGCCGCGAGTTCGGCGGGGTCGGAGCCGCCCCAGGTCGCGTGACCGGTATCGAGCAGCAGGTTTACGGAAGGCCCGCAAGCATCCATGAAGCGCGCGATATCCGCGCGGCTCTCGATGATCGTGCCCATGTGATGGTGGTAGCAGAGCACGAGGCCTTCATCGGCGAGCATATCGGCGAAATCGGTCATCCGCGCGGCATAGGGCATCCATTCGCCGGCCGCGAGATTCGGGCGCTTCGAGAGCGGCATCGCGCGGTTGCCATGGATCGCGTTCGACGTCTCCGCGACGATGAACACGCGAGTGTCCATCGCCTTCAGCAATTCGCGATGGGCTCTCGCAAGGGCGAATTCCTTCTTCGCGTCGCGCTTCAGCAATTCCACGGAATGCCAGCCGCCCACGAGAGACATGCCGAAAGGCGCCAATGCGGCCTTCAGCGCTTTCGCCTCGCGCGGAAACTTGTTGCCGAGTTCCATGCCCACGAATCCCGCCTCCCTCGCTTCCGCGAGGCAGGTTTCGAGCGGCGTCTCGCCACCGATTTCCACGAGATCGTCATTCGACCAGCCGATGGGGTTGGCGCCGATGCGGATGGTCATGGATCAGTCTCCGAGACGCTGGGCTTTTTTCGCGTCGAGATAGCGGGCATGGGCGGTGCCCACTTCCTCGCGCGTGGATACTTCCGGCACGGGCACATCCCACCAATGCCCGCCGGCATCGGTGGAGGCCATTGGGTCGGTGTCGATCACGATCGCCGTTGTGGTTCTCGCCCGGCGGGCGCGCTTCAGCGCCTTTTCGAGCGCCGTGATACCCTGGACCTTCACCGCCTTCGCTCCGAGCGAGCCTGCATGTCTCGCGAAATCGATGGCGGGAAGCGTCTTGTGGCGGGTGTGCTGCAGCAGGTTGTTGAAGCTCTCGCCGCCCGTCGCGCGCTGCAGGCGGTTGATGCAGCCGTAACCGCGATTATCGAGGATCACGATGGTCAGTTTCAGCCCCAGCTGAACCGAGGTCACGATCTCCGAATTCATCATGAGGTAGGAACCATCACCCACCATCACGATCACCTCGCGCTCGGGCTCGGCCATCTTCACGCCGAGGCCACCGGCGATCTCGTACCCCATGCAGGAATAGCCATATTCGAGGTGATAGCCGCCGGGGCGGCCCGCCTGCCAGAGCTTGTGGAGTTCACCCGGCAGGCCGCCGGCAGCGCAGACCAATACATCGGTTTTTCTCGCCTGGCGCTGCACCGCGCCGATCACCTGGGCATCGGAGGGAAGGGGGCTGTCGGTCGTCGCGGTATAGGGCGCGGCCCTGGCGAGCCATTCGCCTTTCGCCTTCCCGGCCTGCGCGCTCCAGACCGTGGGCGCCGTGTGGCCGGCAAGACCGCGCGCGAGCGCTGCAAGGCCGGCCTTCGCATCCGCGACGAGTGGCAGCGCGCCATGCTTGCCTGCATCGAAGGGCTGCACGTTGAGCGCGATGATCACCCGATCCGGATTTCGGAACAAGGTGCGCGAGCCGGTCGTGAAATCCTGGAGGCGCGTGCCGATGGCGAGGATGACATCCGCCTCGGCCGCGAGCGCATTGGCAGCACCCGTGCCGGTAACGCCGATCGCACCGAGGTTCAGCGGCTCATCGACGGGCAGCGTCGATTTCCCGGCCTGCGTTTCCGCTGATGGAATGCCGAAGCGGCGGCAGAAGGCGAGCAATTCCCGCTCGGCTTCGGAATAGAGAACCCCGCCGCCGGCGATCACAAACGGTTTCTTCGCAGCCTTCAGCGCGGCCAGTGCATGCGCGAGTTCGCGATCATCCGGCTTCGCCCGGCGCGGCAGCCAGAGGCGGGGCGCGAAGAATTCCTCCGGGTAATCATGGGCTTCCGCCTGCACATCCTGGCAGAAGGCGAGCGTGACCGGCCCGCATTCGGACGGATCGGTCAAGACCTGCATCGCGCGCGGCAAGGCGGTCAGCAACTGCTCGGGCCGCGTGATGCGATCGAAAAAGCGCGAGACGGGCCGAAAGCAATCATTGGCGGAGACCGTGCCATCGCCGAAATCCTCGATCTG
>JADCCH010000228.1 GCA_020252865.1 Methylobacterium sp. | reverse complement strand
CTTCCGATCTAGGATCGAGAGGCAGGCCGCCCCGCCGGCTTCATAGGCGCGCGCCAGGGCGGGCGGATCGAAATCCGCGCGGATCAGGCCCTTGGAAGGGCTCGCCTTCTTGATCTCGGCGATGAGCGCGAATTGCCCCGCCCGAACCTTGCGCGTCAGTGAAGCGAGAAAGCCACGGGGAGCACGCTTCTTCTCGGCGCGGGCGCGAAGCTCCGGCAGCGGAAGCCGCGCCCGGGCGGCGGCGATTTCCTCGCGCTTCGTGGCCTCGATGGTGCGCAGAATGTCGCTCATGCGTCCCTCACGCGTTCGAAGCCGCGATCACGCGGTCAAGCAGGGCCGCAACCTTGCCGGAATCAATCGCCTCGGCGGCCATCCCGGCGCCGTCCTTCAGGGTCGCGGCCTTGCCCGCCACCACCAGAACGCCTGCCGCGTTGAGAATCGCGATATCGCGATAGGATCCAGGCTTGCCGGAAACGACATCGCGCAGGGCGGCCGCGTTCTGGCCGGGCTCGCCGCCCTTCAGCGCCTCGGGTGCGGAGCGGGGAAGCCCCGCTTCCTCGGGCGTGACCTCGAAGCGGCGAATCTGGCCGTTCGCGAGTTCCACCACATGGGTCGGGCCGGTGGTGGTCATCTCGTCGAGCCCATCCGAACCATGGATCACCCAGGCGCGCTCGGTGCCGAGATCGCGAAGGGTTTCGGCGACGGGCTCGAGCCAGCTCGCGGAGAACACGCCGAGCAGGATGCGCTTCACGCCCGCGGGGTTCGAGAGCGGGCCGAGGATGTTGAACATCGTGCGCGTGCCGAGTTCGGTGCGCACCGGCGCGACATTGCGCATGGCCGGGTGATGCGCGGGCGCGAGCATGAAGGCAAATCCGGTTTCGCCCAGGATTTTCGCCACGATATCCGGGGATTGCCCGATCTTCACACCGAGCGCCTGAAGCACATCCGCCGCACCCGATTTCGAGGAGGCCGCGCGGTTGCCATGCTTCGCAACCGGCACGCCGCAGGCCGCGACGATCAACCCGGCGAGCGTCGAGACATTCCACGAGCCCGAGGCATCGCCGCCCGTGCCCACCACGTCGATCGCGCCGGCTGGGGCCTCGACCTTCACCATGCGCTCGCGCATGGCGCTCACCGCGCCGGTGATCTCCTCGACGCTTTCGCCGCGAACCCGCAAGGCCATCAGGAAGCCTGCCATCTGCGCCGGCGTCACCTCGCCCGAAAGCATCTGCGCGAAGGCGAGCGAGGCTTCCTCGCGGGAGAGGGGCAGGCCGGCTGCGGCCTTGGCGATGAGGGGCTTGAAGGCTTCCATGGGATACTCGTCACGCGGCCTTGCGGGGGGGGTGGAATTCGCGCGCCAGATCGAGGAAATTGCGGAAAATCTGCTGGCCGCCCTCGGTCGCGATGCTCTCGGGGTGGAATTGCACGCCGAAGGTCGGGCAATCGCGATGCTGAAGCGCCATCACGAGGCCATCCTCGCTTTCGGCGGTGGGCATCAGGCAGGCGGGGAAGCTCGACCGCTCCACCACGAGCGAGTGATAGCGCGTGACCGTGACGTTCTGATTCATGCCCCGGAACAGGCCCCTGCCATCGTGGCGGATGGTCGAAACCTTGCCATGCACGGGATAGGCGCGAATGACCTTGCCGCCGAAAGCCTGCCCGATCGCCTGATGGCCGAGGCACACGCCGAGCAGCGGCACCTTGCCATGGGCCTTCTCGATGACTTCCACGGAAATCCCCGCTTCCGAAGGCGTGCAGGGGCCGGGCGAGACGACAATCGCCTCATGCGCCAAAGCCAGCAGGTCATCCGCGCTCATCGCATCATTGCGAAAAACCTCGACCTCCGCGCCCTCTTTTGCGAGCGCGTGCACGACGTTGAAGGTGAAGCTGTCGTAATTGTCGATCAACGCGATGCGCATGGGGGGCTCCATCTGCCGATCATTGCCCGCCTTTGCCGCGGGATGCAAACCGCACGGCTTCCTCAGCCGCGCGGAAGAGGGCTTTTGCTTTGTTCTCGCATTCCGCCTGTTCGGAAGCGGGCACGGAATCATGCACGATGCCGGCCCCGGCCTGCACATGCATCATGCCGTCCTTCACGAGCGCAGTGCGCAGCATGATGCAGGTATCCATCGCGCCATCGGCCCCGAAATAGCCGATCGTGCCGGCATAGGTTCCGCGCTTGTCCTTCTCCAGTTCGTCGATGATCTCCATCGCGCGGATCTTCGGCGCGCCGGAGGTCGTGCCGGCCGGGAAGCCTGCTGCGAGAGCGTCGAGGATGTCGTATTTCGCATTGTCGAGCTGGCCCTCGACATTCGAGACGATGTGCATCACCTGGCTGTAGCGCTCGATGAAGAAGGAATCCGTCACTTCCACCGAGCCCATCTTCGCAACGCGGCCCACATCGTTGCGCCCGAGATCGAGCAGCATCAGATGCTCGGCGCGCTCCTTGGGGTCGGCGAGAAGCTCCTGTTCGAGGGCGAGATCCTCGGCGGGGGTCGCCCCGCGCTTGCGGGTGCCGGCGAGCGGGCGAAGCGAAACCACCTTCTTCTTCTCCGGCCCATCCACCACCTTCACCAGGATTTCCGGGCTGGAACAGACGATCTGGAAATCCTGGAAATCGAGATAGCACAGATAGGGCGAGGGGTTCACGCGGCGCACGGCGCGATAGAGCGAGAAGGCATCGAGATCGAAGGGGCAGGAGAAGCGCTGGCTCAGAACCACCTGGAAAATGTCGCCCGCGAGGATGTATTCCTTGGCCCTGGCGACCATCGCGGGGGATTCTTCCCGGCGGGGGTTCGATTGCGCCTCTGGCATCCGCGCAAGCATGTCGCCCGCATCACCGCCATGCGGCAGGGGCTCACCGAGCCGGGCGAGCACTTCATGAAGACGGGCGAGCGCCGATTCATGGGCTGCGACTGGCGGGGTTGCCGATTTCGGGAAAACCGGCGTCACCAGCACAAGCTCGTCCTTCACATTGTCGAAGATCAGCACGACCGTCGGGCGGATCATCAGCGCGTCGGGGACACCGATCTTGTCGGGCTTGGCGGGTGGGAGACGCTCCATCTCGCGCACCATGTCATAACCCATGAAGCCGAACACGCCGCTCGCCATCGGCGGGAGATGCTCGAGGCCGGGAATGCGGCTCTCCGCCAGAACGGCGCGCAGGGCTTCCAGCGGCTTGCCCGGCATGGCCGCGAATTCCGAGCCGTTGCGGGAGATTTCACTCGTGCCGCTGCGGCAGCGCCAGACGAGATCCGGCAGGAGGCCGATGATCGAGTGCCGGCCCTTGGTGGCGCCGCCTTCCACGGATTCGAGCAGGAACGAGGGATGCTCGCCGGCATGGGATTTCAGCTTGAGATAGGTCGATACAGGCGTTTCGAGGTCCGAAACCAGCCGCAACGCCACGCATTGGGGCTGGCCCGCCCGATAGAGGCGCTCGAACATCTCGAAATCCTGCGCTGCGACCATCAGTTCGCCTGCCCCAGGGTCTGGGCCAGCAGCGCCTCGTTGATGGAAACACCGGCCTCCTTGCGCAGAGCCGCGACATATTGTCGGAACACATCATCCGCCATGCCCTGCGCAAGCTGGCGCGAGAAGGTCGAATTGGCATCCGCCGCCGCATCATAGGGCAGGAGGGTCGATGCCTTCGGCAGGACCAGCAGGCGGCCGATCCCATCGGGCGCGACCGCGCTCGCCACCTTGCCGATCTCGCCCGCGAAGGCGCGCTCCACTCCATTGCGGCCGAGAACCGGATCATTCGAGGTGCGGCGGATGGCCGAGAAGATCTGCCCCGGCGCGCCGAGTTCGGCCGCGACAGAGTGGAAGCTCTCGCCAGCCTCGATGCGCTTGACGAGCGCGGTCGCGAATTCGCCCATCGCCCTGGACTTCTGATCGGCGAGATAGCGCGTGCGGATCTCCGCCTCGACCTCCTCGAAGGCCTTGTCGCGCGCGGGATCGACGCGGTTCACCTCGAACCAGACATGGCTGCCGTCACGCAGGTGGAGCGCTTCGTTGTCGAGGCCGATATCGGAGGCGAAGATCGCGTTCAGCGTCTCCGTGCCGCCCGGCACCGTCAGGCGCTGGCCATCGGGGCCATTGCCGTTGCGGTCCAGCCCCTCGATCACGAGCGGGCTGAGCCCGGCCACCTGCCCGGCTTCGGTGAGCGACTTGCCGGCGATGCGCTGGTCCTCGATCTTCTTTACGAGGTCATCGACCTTCTGCCTCACGGCCGGGTCGGTGGTGAGTTTCCGCGTCCGGGCGTCGAATTCCACCTCGCCGCGCACCTCGGCGAACGGCGTCGCCTGGCCGGGCTCGACCTTCGCCACGCGGATCAGCACGAAGCCGAACGGGTCGCGGATCGGCGCGCTCACACCACCCTCCGGCAGGGAGAAGATCGCATCGCGCGTCGCGGCATCGGCGACCTGCGCGCGGGCCTGCAATCCGAGGTCGACATCGATTTCCTTGAGATTCTTTTCCGCCAGCAGCGCCTCGAAGGTGAGGCCACCGGCGAGCCGGTCGGCGGCGGCCCTGGCGGCGGCCTCGGAATCGAAGAGCACGCGGAAGGCGCGGCGACGCTCGGGCGAGCCGAAGCGGCCATTCGCCACCGCCTCGTCATAGAATGCGCGCAGTTCCGCCTCGCTCAACGTCACGCTGCCCGCGAAAATCTGGGGAGAAACGGTGAGAACCGTCGCCTGCCGGGTTTCCACGGTGCGGAATTCCGCCCTGCGCTCCTCGTGGAAGGCCTTGAGCGCTTCCGGCGTGGGCTCGGCCGGCTCGGGCACCTTCGCGGTGGGGATGGCCACCACTTCGAGGCTGCGCTCCTCCTCCCGATACTGGTGCAGGGCGGCGTTGAAGGTCGAAGGCGCGGTCATGCCGCCCACAAGGCCCTGTACGAGTTGCTGGCGCAGCAGGAATTCGCCCTGCTGGCGCAGGAAGGCGGGCTCGGAAAGCCCGCTCTGCTGGAGCAGCGAGAGATAGCGATCGCGATCGAAGCGGCCGCCGGTCTGGAAGATCTCGGCTTCAAGCACGGAACGGCTCACGCCCTGCTCGTCGAGCGCGAGGCCGAGGCGATTGGCTTTGGCCGAGAGTGCCGCTTCGTCGATCAGGCGGTTGAGAATCTCGCGATCAAGCCCGAAAGCCCGCGCTTCCGCGGTCGTCACCGGGCGGCGGATGCGCCGCTGCAGATTCTGCAGCTCCGTGTTGAAGGCGTTGCGATAGGCATCCGCCGTGATCACTTCCTTGCCCACGGTCGCGACATTGCGGGTGGAACCGCCGCGGAAGATGTCGCCGATGCCCCAGATCGCGAAGGAAACGATCAGCAAGCCCATCACGACGGTAAGGACGACGCGACCGAGCCAGTTGGAGGCGGCGGAGCGAATGGCGGTCATCATGGGCGGATCGGTGCTCCGGAAGCGTTTGCGCTCGTTGCGCGCAGATCAAAAACCGGGCCGGACCATAGGGATGGCGAAAAGAGAAGGCAAGGCGCGGCCTGCTCGCGCGTTGAACGGTCGCGCGCGGCGTGCTACCGGCCAGCCCGGAAAATTCCCTGCCCTGTCGGAACCTGATCCATGCGCAAGACCCTGATCGCCGGAAACTGGAAGATGAACGGCCTCCGGGCGGACCTTGCGGAAATCCAGGCGATGGGGAAGGGCGCAACACCCGCCCTGCGCTCCAGGGTCGATCTGCTGGTTTGCCCGCCGGCAACGCTGATCTTCACCGCGGCTGCCGCGTGCATCGGCACGGGAATCGTTGTCGGCGCGCAGGATTGCCATGCCAAAGCCTCCGGCGCGCATACGGGCGACCTCTCCGCAGCCATGCTGTTCGAGGCGGGTGCCGGCGCGATCATCGTCGGCCATTCCGAGCGGCGCACGGATCATGCCGAGAAGGATGCCGTTGTGAAGGCCAAGGCGGAAGCCGCGATGGGGCAGGGCATGCTCGCCCTCATCTGCGTGGGCGAAACCCGTGCCGAGCGCGAGGCCGGCAAGGCGCTCGCGGTCGTGCGTCGGCAGATCAGGGGTTCGGTTCCCGCCGGTGCCGGCACAGGGCAGGTGGTCATCGCCTATGAGCCCGTCTGGGCCATCGGCACGGGCCTGACCCCCACCAATGCGGATATCGCCGAGATGCACGCGGACATCCGCAAGACGCTGAAGGCCGTGCTCGCGAAGGGCGAGGCCGGGAAGTGCCGCATTCTCTATGGTGGCTCGGTGAAACCGTCGAACGCCGCCGAAATCCTCGCGCTCGAGGATGTCGATGGCGCGCTGGTGGGCGGCGCGAGCCTCAAGGCCGCGGATTTCCTCGCCATCGCACATGCGGCATAACGCGTTTTACGTCTTTGCCTTCCTTGCATTTCCCGGTATGGGAGCCCAATTCCTTGCGGATCGCGGCTCCCGCCGCCCGTTTCCCCTTGCTGGACCGAACTGACCGATGGAAACCGTTCTGATTGCCATTCACCTCGTCATCGTGCTGGCGCTTGCCGGCGTGGTGCTCTTGCAGCGCTCGGAAGGCGGCGGCCTCGGCATGGGTTCGAGCCCCTCTTCCTTCATGACGGGCCGCGGGCAGGCGAACCTGCTCTCGCGCACCACGGCGATCCTTGGCGCGGCGTTCTTCGTCACCTCGCTGACCCTTGGCGTCATGGCCGCCCGCACGGCGCCGAAGCGCGCTCCCGTTGGCATTGACGCGCCGGCCCCGCCGACCCTGCCGGGCCAGACCGCGCCGGCTCCGGGCTCGGCCCCGAACGTGCTCGATCAGCTCCGCAACCTGCAGGGCGGCACCGCGCCGAACCAGTAAGCCGGCGATCGGGCGCGCGGCCCGAAATCCAGGCGTCATCCTTGTGGATGGCGCCTTTTTCATT
>JADCCH010000227.1 GCA_020252865.1 Methylobacterium sp. | reverse complement strand
TCCTCGCCGTAATGGTAGAAGATATCCGCGAGTTCCGCCTCGGATCGGGTGTTCACGAGGTCGGCCGCGCTCTCGCCAGCTAACGCCATGCGCATGTCGAGCGGGCCGGCGAAGCGGAAGGAGAAGCCGCGCTCCGCCTGATCGAGCTGCATCGAGGAGACGCCGATATCCAGCACGATGCCGTCGAGGCCCTTGAGCCCGACTTCCGCCACCGCCTCCTCCATCCCGGAGAAGGGCGTCTCGACGAGCGTCAGGCGCCCGCCGAATTCGGCCACCATCGCCTGCCCGCGCGAAATCGCGTCAGGGTCACGGTCGAGCGCGATCACCCGGCAATCGGCACTCGCCAGAATGGCGCGCGTATAGCCGCCCGCGCCGAAGGTTCCATCGAGATAGGTTTCGCCTGCCTGCGGTTTCAGCGCCGCCAGCACCTCGGCGAGCAGCACGGGGACATGAGGGGCGGGTCCGCCTTCGGCCGGGTTTCCCCCGCCGCGCCCGCTCATGTCGCCCGGCTCGTTCGTGCCGCCTCCGGCTACCCGTTTCGGGAAAGACCGGCCCGCACGGCGCGCACATTCGAGGTTGCCTCCTCGAGATGCGCGGCAAACTTCTCCGGCGCCCAGATGCGGAACTTCTCCCCCAGCCCCACGAAGACGAGGCTCTGGGATATCCCCGCATGCGCCTTCAGACGCTCCGGCAGCGTAAGCCGCCCTTCCGGATCGAGCTTCGCGATTTCCGCCTGCCCCAGCAGCGCTGTCGCCATCAGGTCCCGCGCTTCCGAATAGGGGGAAAACCGCCCGATCAACCCGTCGATCTCCGCGAGCAGCCGATTGCCGCCCGCCTCGATCGCCGGTTGCTCGAGCGCTGGATGCAGGAACACTCCCGGATGCCCATCCGCTTCCAGCACGGCCCGGAAGGCTGCCGGAAGCGACACCCGGCCCTTGGAATCGAGCCGTGCCTGAAAGGTCGAGAGAAAACGCCCCATCCGCCAACGCCCCGCAACAACCGGGCCCGCACGCCACTGCGATTGCGGAAAGCGCAGCCTCGCTGCGCCACCCGCCGCCATCAGTTTTTGGGCTGAGATGGGCTAACATGGGAAAATTTGGGCGTCAACGCGAAACACGGGCACGAGCCGCCTGCCCGCACCTTCAACCTTCACCTCACCATGAAGGCGTTAAGGAAAGGTTTGGGTAAGCTTGACGGAGGGTTGAGCCGATGGGGGAAAATCAGAGCAGCTTCGGCTGCTTCTCGGTGTTCTCGCGTTTCGCCTTCTTGAACACCGTGGAGTCGATCCATGGCAGGCGCGGACGATCGCCGTCGAACAAATCCTGCACCGTCAAGATCTGGATGCGCGGAAAATCGCCGAGCATCTCGGTCTTGTAGAGGCCGGCTGTGGCGGCTTCCTTCTTCATCTCGCGGGTGGGCTCGGCAAGGGTGAGGATGATGCCCACCTTGGCGCGCTCGCGCTCGATGGTGGCGATGAGATCGCGCACCATGCCCACGCCCACATTCTTTCCGCCCTTCACGGAAACCACGGCCTTCTCGCTCGTTTTTCCGTCGGGCTTGAAATAGATGTAGCCATCCACCCCGCCATCGGCCCCCTTGCGCCCGCCCTTGAAGGGCACGGCGCTCGACTTCAGTGCATAAAGCACCCACTTCTGGAACTCGAACTTGTCCTGTTCGGCAAGTCTGCGCGCGCCGTCCATATCCTTTGGCATCCCGGTCAATTCGTACTGCACACGAGGGAAAGCCTGCACTAACCGCTTCTCGATCATCTCGATGGCAATCGTCGTGATGTCGATCCCGATCCAGCGTCGACCCATCTTCTCGGCGGCATGCACCGTGGTGCCGCAGCCGCAGAACGGGTCGAGCACCACATCGCCTTCGTTGGATGAAGCGGCGAGAATGCGCTCCAGCAGCGCAAGGGGCTTTTGGGTGGGATAGCCGAGCGCTTCACGGGCCGCACCATGAAGCGGTTGAATGTCGTCCCAGACATTGCCAATTACTTGTCCCTCGTTTTCATCGAGATAGCGCTTCAATTGAAGCCGTTTCTCTTTCGAATCGGGAAAGTGTAGCCGCCCCTCAGATTCAAGTTTAGCCATAGTATCTGGGCTAAACCTCCAACCCCGCGCGGGAGGGGCGAAGCCCTTCCATTCAAACCAGCCGTTCGGGCGTCCGGTGTTTTTGTTTATTGCAGACATACCGCCACCTTCAGGCGCAGACATGTCACTGAGCCGATATCTCCGACCATCAGAGTCCTGAAAACGATAGAATTTCTCGACATACTCTGGATCAAGCGGCGTACGAACTTGATTGAATTTTGTGTCCTTTGACTTGCTGAAAAACAGTATTTTATCTGACACTGACGCAAATTTTGTAGTCGCATCGCTGTGTGCACTCTGCCGCTTCCAAATTACCTCTGAGCGATAATTTGCTGCCCCAAACACCGCATCGAGCAAAATCTTAAGGTAGTGGCTCGCAGTGGGGTCGCAATGGAGGTAGAGGCTGCCCGTGGATTTCAGCACGCGATGCAGTTCCAGAAGGCGAACGGCCATCATGGCGAGATAGGCCATCATGTCGTTTTCCTTCAGGAACCCCCGCATGGCGCGCAGCATCTCGGCGGCATCCGTATTGCCGGAGGTCATCACCTCGTCGAAAGCGCGTTCGGCCCGCTCGCCCCAATGCCAGGTATCGTCGAAAGCCTCGATCTGGCTCTGCGATTGCGCGCCGCCCGGCGCCTTGAACAGAACATTGTAGGTGGCGTTCGAATTGAACGGCGGATCGAGATAGATGAGATCGACACTCGCATCCGCGATATGCTGGCGCAGGATTTCGAGATTGTCGCCGTAATAGAGCCGGTTGCCCATGGAATCTCCCCAGGGCCGCCATTTGGCTGCTGCGCAGGGGCATGGTCAAGCGGCAAGAAAAATCACCAGCCGGCCTGTAAGCCGGGTTCTGTAGGGCCGGGTTGCCCCGGCGTGGCGGCCATTCCTCTGGGTTACTGCTCGCGCAGCACCTCAAGCAATCAACCCGGATCACTCGGGCCGGAGAGCCCTGCCCTTTTGGGGCGCGTAATCCCTATTCGATCTTGCTCCCGGTGGGGTTTGCCCTGCCAGCCCCGTTGCCGGCGCCGCGGTGCGCTCTTACCGCACCTTTTCACCCTTGCCTCCGCCCGTGGGCGGATCGGCGGTTCGATCTCTGTGGCACTTTCCCTGGGGTCGCCCCCGGCGGCCGTTAGCCGCCACCGTTTCTCCGTGGAGCCCGGACTTTCCTCGATGGTATTCCGCATCGGGTCTGTCGGAAAACCGGAAGACCACTTTTCCGCCCGATGCGGGAACATCGCGGCCGCCCGGCCGACTGGCGCCGCATCGATAAGGCTGCGAATGATCGAGGTCAACCATCCTCACCGTGAGGGGGGGGGGTTGAGCAACGGGAGAAGCCGTGCGAGAACCTTAATCCGATTTCAACCCACAGGGAGGTTTCCTCATGAAGAAGCTGACGTTGATTGCGGGCGTTGCAGCGCTGGGTCTCGTGATGGGGGCATGCACCCCGCGGGAAGAGCGTGCAGCCTCCGGCGCCTTGCTCGGCGCGGGCGCTGGCGCCCTGGTCGGCGGGCTGGCGACCGGCCGGGGCAGCGGCGCGCTCGCGGGCGCGGCCATCGGCGCGGTCGGCGGCGCGGTGATCGCCGATGCCACCCGCCCGCGCAGCCGTTGCGTGCGTGTGCGCTACAATGCCTATGGCGAGGCCTATTGCACCCGCTGGCGCAGTTACTGAGCCCGGGCGAACCGCAAGGACAAATGGATGGCGGGGGCAACCCCGCCATTTTTCGTTCAGAAGGCTCCTGCCGGGTGTCGCGTTCTCTCCGAGCCTCCGTCACAATCCGACCATGACCGATACCCCGCCCGAACCGAAACCGGACAGCCCCTGCGCGACGCGGCTCTTCCCCTCGCCGAACCATGGCGCGCGGATGGGTGGGCGCGGCGGAGAGCCACGCGCGCCGGACAGCATCATCCTGCATTATACCGGCATGGCGGATGCGAGTTCGGCTCTGCTCTGGCTGTGCAACCCCATCGCTGAGGTCTCGGCGCATTATTTCGTGTTCGAGGATGGCCGCATCTTCCAGCTCGTGGCGGAGAGCCGCCGCGCCTGGCATGCGGGTCGTGGTTCGTGGCGCGGCGAAACGGATTTGAATTCGGCCTCCATCGGCATCGAGATCGCGCATCCGGGGCATGATCTGGGAAGAGGATTTGGCCCGAGCGGTCATCCGCTGCCCCTGCCCGAAGGCGTGAAGCCCAACCCTTACCCGCCCCCGGGACCACCCTTCCCGGAAAGGCAGATCGAGGCCGTCATCCGCCTCATCGGCGATATCAAGGCGCGCTGGGCGATCCCTGACAGCCGCATCCTTGCGCATTCGGATATCGCGCCGGGGCGGAAGATCGATCCGGGCGAGAATTTCCCGTGGGAGAAGCTGGCAGCGATGGGTCTGGGGCTGTGGCCGACCATATCACCGCCTGCCGGCGGCCCCACCTATCGCCGCGGCGATGAGGGCATGCCAGTCGCGGCCCTGCAATCGCTCTTCGCGAATTTCGGCTACGGCCTCGAGATCAGCGGCGTTTTCGATGAGCGGATGGAGGCGGTGGTCGCCGCCTTCCAGCGCCATTGGCGACCGGGACGCGTGGATGGCGTGGCCGATGGCGAGACGCTCCAGCGCCTGCGCGCGCTGGCCGACATGGCATGAGGAAACGATGCAGCAGATCATCTCCACCGTGGAAATGCATACCGGCGGCGAGCCTTTCCGCATCGTCACCAGCGGCTTCCCCCGTGCGCCCGGCGCCCGCATCGTCGATCGCCGCGCCTGGCTCAAGGCCAATGCCGATCACCTCCGGCAGGCCATCCTGTTCGAGCCGCGCGGGCACGCCGACATGTATGGCGGCATCCTCACCGACCCCGTGAGCGAGGGGGCGGATTTCGGGGTGATGTTCATCCATAACGAGGGTTATTCCGACCATTG
>JADCCH010000226.1 GCA_020252865.1 Methylobacterium sp. | reverse complement strand
CCCCGATGCCCGAGCCGCCGCCGGTGATGAGCGCGCGTTTGCCGGCGATGTTCATACGCGGATCGCCTCCTGCGCCTGTTCCCGAAGCCGCCGAGCCTGATCGCGCCCGGCGAGGTAGGGCAGCGGCCATTCGGTCTGCCGGTCACCGAGCAGGATTGCCGCATGAAGCGTCCAGTAGGGGTCCGCGAGATGCGGCCGCGCGAGACAGACGAGATCGGCGCGGCCCGCCATCAGGATGGAATTGACCTGATCGGCTTCGGTGATGTTGCCCACGGCCATGGTGGCGATTCCCGCCTCGTTGCGGATGCGGTCGGAGAACGGCGTCTGGAACATGCGGCCATAAACCGGCTTCTGCTCCGGCACGGTCTGCCCGGCGGAAACGTCGATGATATCCGCGCCCGCTTCCCGGAAGGCCGTGGCGATCTTCACGGCCTCCGCCGGCGTTACACCCTCTTCGCCCATCCAGTCATGCGCGGAGATGCGCACCGACATGGGCTTCTCCGCCGGCCAGGCCATCCGCATCGCGCGGAATACTTCCAGGGGATAGCGCATGCGGTTTTCGAGACTGCCGCCATATTCGTCCGCGCGGATATTCGTCTTCGGCGAAAGGAACGAGGCGATGAGATAGCCATGCGCGGCGTGAAGCTCGACCATGTCGAAACCCGCCCGCGCCGCGCGCTGGGTCGCCTCGGCGAATTGCGCCGTCACGCGGTCCATGTCGGTGCGGTCCATCGCCTTGGGCACGGCGTTCCTGACGGTCCAGGGGATGGCTGAAGCCGCCATGAGCGGCCAGTTGCCAGCCGGCAACGGGTGATCCGCATCCTCCCAGCCCAATTGCGTGGAGCCCTTTCGTCCCGAATGGCCGATCTGGCAGGCGATCTTCGCGGATGTCTCGGCATGCACGAAATCGACGAGGCGCTTCCATGCTGCCTCGTGTTCCGGCGCATAGAGGCCGGGGCAGCCCGGCGTGATTCGCCCCTCGGCCGAAACGCAGGTCATCTCGGTGAAGATCAGCCCCGCGCCGCCCTTCGCACGCTCGGCGTAATGCACGAGATGCCAGTCGACGGGGCAGCCATCCACGGCCTTGTATTGCGCCATGGGCGAGACCACGATGCGGTTCTTCAGGCCCATGTTCTTCAGCCGAAAGGGCGCGAAAATCGGCTTGCGACCCGGTTCGCCGCCAGCCTCACGCTGGAACCAATCCTCGGCCCCGGAGAGCCATTCGGGATCGCGCAGGCGCAGGTTCTCGTGGCTGATGCGCTGCGAGCGCGTGAGCAGCGAATAGGCGAATTGCAAAGGCGGCATGTCGAGATAGCGCTCGACCTCCTCGAACCATTCGAGGCTGTTCCGCGCCGCCGATTGCAGGCGCAGCACTTCGAGCCGGCGCTCGGCCTGATAGCGCTCGAAGGCAGCGGTCATGTCCGGCTCGGAATGAAGATATTCCGCGAGCGCGATGGCGCTGTCGAAAGCAAGCCGCGAACCTGAACCGATCGAAAAATGCCCTGTGGCCGCGGCATCGCCCATCAGCACGACATTCTGGTGATACCAGCGCTCGCAGATGACGCGCGGGCAGTTCATCCACACCGCCGAGCCCCGCAGATGCGCCGCGTTCGACATCAGATCATGCCCGCCGAGATGGCGCTCGAAGATCTTGCGGCAGGTCTCGACCGTCTCCTCCTTGGACATGCCCGCGAAGCCGGTAGCGTCCCAGGTCTGCTGGCTGCATTCCACGATGAAGGTCGCGGTATTGGCATCGAACTGGTAGACATGCGCCCAAACCCAGCCATGCTTCGTCTTCTCGAAGATGAAGGTGAAGGCATCGTCAAATTTCTGGTGGGTGCCGAGCCAGACGAACTTGCAGAGCCGGATGTCGATATCCGGCTTGAAAACCTCGGCATATTCCTTGCGCACCAACGAATTGATGCCATCGCAAGCGATCACGAGATCATATTTACGGCGATATTCTTCCGCCGTTCTGAACTCCGTCTCGAAGCGCAGTTCGACGCCCAGTTCGCGCGCCCGTTCCTGCAGCAGGATGAGCATCTGCTTGCGGCCGATGCCTGCGAAAGCATGCCCGCCGGAAACGGTGCGATGGCCGTCATGCACCACGGCAATGTCATCCCAATAGGCGAAATGATCGCGAATGGCCCCGGTGCTCGTGGGGTCGTTCTTCTGCATGCGCGAGAGCGCGTCATCCGAGAGAACCACACCCCAGCCGAAGGTGTCGTTGGCGCGGTTGCGCTCCAGCACGACGACCTCATGCGCGGGGTCGCGCAGCTTCATCGAGATCGCGAAATAGAGGCCCGCCGGGCCTCCACCAAGGCAGAGAATGCGCATGTCCGTCTCCCCGAGACAAAGCGTATCCGATCACGCTTTTACAGTTCTTTCAAGTTTGAAATATCGAGTTTGAGGATTTGTCGCGCCGAGCCCTTGCGATCATGCCGGGCATCGCGCAACCATGTCCCCTGGGAGACGAGGGAATGATCGACTGGACGGATGCCTACAACAATATGGGGCACATTCCCGGCGGGCCGGATTATCCGCCGCGCTGGATGGCCGAGGCTGCGGCGTTCCGCGAGGCGATGCTGGCCGAGGGGCACGCGGAACTCGATATCCCGTATGGGGAAACCCCCCGCAACCGGTTCGATCTTTTCCGCCCGGAAGGCAAGCCGAACGGCCTTCTGGTTTTCGTGCATGGCGGCTGGTGGATCGCCTTCGAAAAATCCGTCTGGTCGCATCTCGCCAGGGGCGCACTTGCCGCGGGATGGGCGGTCGTCATACCTTCCTACACACTGGCACCTGATGTGCGCATCGCCGAGATCACCCGTGAGATCGGCCAAGCCATCGAGGCGGCGGCGAAGCATGGTGTCGGCCCGATCCGGCTCGCCGGGCATTCCGCCGGCGGTCATCTGGTGACGCGCATGGTCTGCCGGGATACGCCGCTTTCCGCAGCGGTTCTGGCGCGGTTCCGGCGCGTCACCTCGATCAGCGGATTGCATGATCTGCGCCCGCTGATGAAGATCGCCGCGAACGAGAAACTGCGCATTGATGCCGCCGAGGCTAGGGCCGAAAGTCCCGCGCTGCTCGAACCCCTGCCCGATGCCCGCGTGGCCTGCGCGGTGGGCGCGGAGGAGCGGCCGGAATTCCTCCGCCAGAACGATCTGCTCGCGAATATCTGGTTCGGCCTCGAAGCGAGAACCTCCAGCCTCCACATTCCGGGATGCCACCATTTCAACGTGGTGGATGGGATGAAGGATCGCGATTCGCCCCTGACGCGGCTGATCCTGGGCGAAGACGAATAGGCTTTATCCATTGTCGCATTTTCTTCACGCGAACCGGCGACCACTTCGCCTGAATATGCTCACCCCATCCCGTGCGTGCGGGAATAGGCCGGGCGATCCGGCTGCTTCCAGGCGGAAACGAACGCATCGGCCGGGCGGAACACCTCGACCTTGAGGGGATGACACGGCGCGACATCGCTCGAATGCTCCGACCCGCAATCTCCGCCGGGGCAGGCGGAAAGCGCGCCGAGCAGGTCGATTTCCGCGAAGAACTCGATGAAATCGCCGGGCCGCACCGGGCTCGCTTTCATGAAATACTGCCGGGTGTCGTGCGTGAAGCCCGTGCACATGAAGACGTTGAGCACATCATGCACATGCATCTCGGCCTCCCGCACGGGCAAGCCGCTAACCTTGGACAAGGCGCGCGAAAGGTTCGAATGGCAGCAATAATGGTAATCCCCGCCGCTCAGCAGCCGATGCGTGTAGGGGTCGCAGCGTGTGCCGATGACATCATGCACGCCGCCGCCATCCGCATCGAAACCATACCAGTCGAGCGTATCGCGGGTGATGGTCGCGAGCGGCCGGAGGTTCGGAAGATTGCTCCAGAGCCGCATCCCCGTGCTCACATGCGTGCCGTGCAGCGCACGGGTTTTGCCGGAGAAAAAGCGCTCGGTAAGGTCGTTCGCATTCCACAGGTTGAGGTCGCCAACCTGCGGCCCCTCGATGCTGGTGATGCGGAAGAAATGGGCCGCCGGAACAGTGAAGCTCTTCGCATCGCGCGGCGGCACGATCACCTCGTCCAGCTTGGTGAGGTTCGCGCGAGCCTGTTCGAGCCAGGCCATGTCCGGCGCGGGAAGCGTCTCGACCGGATAACAGATGACGGCCGGTTTCGCGCGTCGCGCGGTGGCGTCGGCGGGAGCGGGAAAGGCGGGCGGTCGACGCATGGTCAAACCTTGTAAAGATCGCGATAGGTATCGCGCAACACGTTTTTCTGCACCTTGCCCATGGTGTTGCGCGGCAACTCCTCCACCACCAGCACGCGCTTCGGCTGCTTGAACCGGGCGATCCGCCCCTCGAGCGCTGCGAGAATGGCCTTCTCGCTGAGTTCCACACCCTTCACCGGCACCACGACCGCAGTCACACCCTCGCCGAAATCCTTGTGCGGCAGGCCGATCACGGCGCTCTCGCTCACGCCGGGCATGGCATCGATCTCGCCCTCGATTTCCTTCGGGTAGACGTTGTAGCCGCCGGTGATGATGAGATCCTTCCCGCGCCCGAGAATGTGCACATAGCCGCGCGCATCGCGCTTGCCGAGATCGCCGGTGATGAAGAAGCCGTCCGCCCGGAACTCGGCGGCGGTCTTCTCCGGGTTTCGCCAGTAGCCCTTGAACACGTTCGGACCCTTCACCTCGATCATGCCGATTTCGTCGGCCGCGAGCGGCGTGCCGGTTTCGGGATCGGTGATGCGCAGCGAAACACCCGGCAGCGGGAAACCCACCGTGCCTGCGATTCTCGATCCGTTTTCCGCTCCGTCATAGGGGTTGGAGGTGTTCATGTTGGTCTCGGTCATGCCGTAGCGCTCGAGAATGGCATGTCCCGTCTTCGCCTCGAAGGCGCGATGCGTCTCGGCCAGCAGGGGCGCAGAGCCGGAAATGAACAGCCGCATCTTCGCGGTTGCTTCCCGGGTGAGGCCCGGATGATCGACGAGGCGGACATAGAAGGTCGGCACGCCCATCATGGTCGTGGCCTTCGGCATCAGCGAAAGCGCCTGCGCGGGCTCGAATCTCGGCAGGAAATGCATGGAGGCGCCGGAGAACAGGATGACATTCGTCGCCACGAACAGCCCATGCGTGTGGAAGATCGGCAGCGCGTGGATCAGCACATCCCGGCTCGTGAAGCGCCAGGTATCCACCAATGCGCGGGCATTCGAGGCGAGATTCTCGTGGGTGAGCATCGCCCCCTTGGAGCGCCCCGTCGTGCCGGAGGTGTAGAGGATCGCCGCGAGGTCATCCGCGCCGCAATCGACATCCGAGTAGGTCGCCGAAGCCGCCAACGCCTTGTCCAAGAGCGAACCGGCGGTTGTCGCGACACTTTCCCAGTCGCCGAGCGTCTCGAGCTTTGCGCCGGCCTTCGCGGCGGCGGGGCGTAGCGCCTCGGCGCGGGCGGGATCGCAGACAAACAGGGCCGGCTCGGCATCGCCGAGGAAATATTCGATCTCCGCCGGCGTATAGGCCGTGTTGAGCGGCAGGAAGATCGCCCCGGCCCGCAAGCAGGCGAGATAGAGCATCAGCGCCTCGATGCTCTTCTCAACCTGAACCGCCACGCGATCCCCCTTCTTCACACCCAGCACGGTGATGGCATTCGCGAAGCGGGCGGAAACGGCCAGCACATCGGCATAGCTGCAGGTGCGCCCATCCGGCAGATGCGCGAAAGGCGCATCGGCTGCCGGCATCCGCTGGGTGATCTGGTCGAAAAGGTGGTTCGGCATGGTCGGATTCCGGTTCTTTCAGGAGGCCTGCTTGCGGCGGATGGCGGAAGGCGCTGCGCGCTGCCTCCTGCACCGAAGCGCACGCTGTCACAAGCCCATGAATGGCGAATTTCTCATGGTTTTCCTCGATGGATGGCAGATCGTAAAGATAGTCGACCATCGCTGCATAGGAATCCCGCCAGCCCTTTTCGGACCTGATCGCGAGCCTTGCGCGGTTTAACGCGGCCTGAAAAGATCTTCCGCGGCCTGAGAGCCGTAGAAATCTGGGGCAGTCGATCAGCCCCGGAATGGCAAGAAAAGCCGGCAGGCAAACAGCCGGCAAAGGGAGGACCACCATGCCTGTTTCGCACAGCAAGACGACCCGTCGCGCCACACTTGCCGGCCTTGCGCTTGGTTGTTTGGCCGTCCTGTCGCCGCAGGGCGCGCTGGCGCAAGCCTGGCCCGCGGCCCGCCCGATCACCCTCCTGAATCCCTTCCCGGCCGGCGGCGGCACCGATGCCTTCGCCCGCCCGCTCGCGGCAGTGCTCGACAAGCAGTTGAACCAGCGTGTGATCATCGACAATCGTGGCGGCGCGGGTGGCACGCTGGGCGCCGGCCAGGCCTCCAAGATGACACCGGATGGCTACACGTTCTTCGTGGGTGCCGCCCACCATACCATCGCCCCGGCAATCTACCCGAAGCTTGAATATGACCTGGAGAAGGATTTTGTGCCGATCGCGGTGATCGCGATGCCGCCGCAGGTGGTCTCGCTGTCGCCCAAGGCGCTTCCGAATGTGAAGTCCCTGAAGGACTTCATCGCTCATGCCAAGGCCAATCCGGGCAAGATCAATTTCGGCTCCTCCGGCAATGGCTCCACGCACCATGTCGCGGGCGAGATGTTCAAGATGCTCGCGGGCGTGGATCTCGTGCATGTGCCCTATCGTGGCGCTGGGCCGGCCATGCAGGATCTCGTTTCCGGCAAGATCGACGTGATGTTCGACGGCCTCGGTTCCTCCGCCCCGCAGATCCAGGGCGGCAACCTGCTCGGCCTCGCGGTCGCGTCGGAGGCGCGCAATGCAGCGATCCCGAATGTGCCGACAGCAGAAGAAGCGGGCCTGAAGGGCTATGTGGTCTCCACCTGGTATGGCGTCTGGGCCATCAGGGGGACACCGCCGGATGTCATCGAGAAGATGACGGCCGAAATCCGCAAGGCGCTCGCGACCGACGAGATCAAGACCATCTGGGCCAATAACGGCTCGGCCATTCCCAGCATCTACCGCGATGATTTCGCGAAGTTCATTTCGGCCGAGATCCAGAAATGGGGCAAGGTCGCGCGCGAGGCGAAAGTGACTGTCAGCAACTGAAGTCTACAAGGCCGGGGCGCAACGAATGCCCTGGCCCCGCGCCATCAGGTGGCGCGCCCCGGACCCATTGCCCCGAACTGGGCGGCAATGGGTTCTTTCTTGCCGAGAATATGCCTTTCCATCAGCGCTGCGAGCTTCTCGCCATCGCGTTCGATCATCAGCCGCAGCATCTCCTCATGCTCGTCGATGGCGCGCTGCCATTGCGCCGGCGTCTTGTGCGCCGCGTAGCGGAAGCGCTGGATACGGCTCGACAGCCCGGCATAGAGCTGGGCGAGCGTGGCATTCTTCGCCGCACGCAACATCGCCTCATGGATCTGGCGGTTCAGCGTGAAGTAACGCGCCTCGTCGCGCTTTTCATAAGCCTCGAGCATGACCTCGTGCAATTCCGCGATATCCGCGATCTCGCTGTCGGTGATGCGCTTTGCGAGGAGACGCGCGGCGTTTGCCTCGAGCCCCGCGATCACCTCCAGCATCTCGTCGATTTCCGCCTCGTTGACCGCGGCGACACGCGCGCCCCGGTTGGGCAGAAGCTCCAGCAGGCCCTCGGTCGCCAGAATCTTGATCGCCTCGCGCAGAGGCGTGCGCGAGATGCCGAAACGCTCGGCGAGTTCAAGCTCGTTGACGCGCGAATTCGGCTCCAGTTCGCCCGAACGGATGAGGTCGCGAATGCGCTCGGCCACCTCGTCATGGAGATAGCGGCGATGGATGCCATCGATGGCCGAAATGCGGGTCATCCGCTTGGTCCTCCCCATGCCAGTGCCTGATCCAGCACGCGCACGACATGCAAGGCTTCGCGGCTCGCGCCGTCCGCGATCTGGTGGCGGCAGGAGGTGCCATCGGCGACGATGATGTCTTCATGCCCCGCCGCTCGGATGGCTGGCAGCAGGCTCGCTCCCGCCATCGCGCGGGAGATTTCCAAGGTTTCCGCCTGATAGCCGAAGCTCCCGGCCATACCACAGCAACTCGATTCGATCGGCTTCACCTGCAGGCCCGGCACGGCCCTGAGGCAGGCTTCCACCGCGCTCATGACATCCGCCGCCTTCTGGTGGCAATGGCCGTGGAGATGCGCCACGCGACCCCGCTGATCCGCCAGCGGCAGGGTTACGCGTCCGCTCGCGAGATCGGCCGAAAGAACCTCCTCGATCAGGAATGCTGCCTTGCCGATGGCAGCGGAATCCGCGCCCGGCCTCACCGCGCGCAACTCGTCACGGAGGGTCAGCAGGCAGGAAGGTTCGAGCCCGACGATCCGGGCGCCCTTCGCCACAAAGGGCGCATAAGTGGCAACCAGCCGCCCCATCTCCGCCCGCGCCTCCGCCACCCGCCCCACGGAGAGGAAGGTGCGCCCGCAGCAGGGCGGACGCTTTCCCTCCGCCGGCTTCACGCGATGCAGGCGATAGCCCGCTGCCCCGAGCACGCGCATGGCGGATGCGAGGTTCTCCGGCTCGAAATTCCGGTTGAACGTGTCCCCCAGGAGCAGGAGATCGAGCCCGTCGCCGCGCACATCATCCGGTGTCGAGAAGGAGCCATCCTCGCGCCAGGGTTCGCGCCATTCCGGAAGCGGGCGTTCAGCGGAGAAACCGGTCACGCGTTCCATCAGATGCCGCAGCAGGGGCAAGCGGTTGCGCAGATTGGCGATGCCGCGAAAACGCTGCGCGAGCGGCGCATAACGCGGCAGCCAGCCCACGAGGCGATCGCGCAAGCCCAGACCATGCCGCGCGGCGTAATGGTGCTGGAACTCGATCTTCATCTTCGCCATGTCGACGCCCGTCGGGCATTCGCGCTGGCAGGCCTTGCAGCCCACGCAGAGGCTCATCGCCTCCTTCATCTCGGGTGAGGTGAAGGCATCGCGTCCCAGTTGTCCGGAAATCGCGAGTCTCAGGGCATTGGCGCGCCCGCGCGTCACATGCGCCTCATCCTCCGTCACGCGGAAGGAGGGGCACATCGCTCCGCCGCTGCGTTTGCGGCAGGTGCCGTTGTTGTTGCACATCTCCACCGCGCCGGCGAAGCCGCCCCATTCGCTCCAATCGAGCGCAGCTGCTGCGGGAAGCGCGGCGGCGTATTCGGAATCGAACCGCATCAGGCTGCGATCATCCATCGGCAACGGCGCGACGATCTTGCCGGGATTGAGCCGGTTTGCGGGGTCGAAGGCCGTCTTCACCTCCGAGAAGGCAAGGCTCAGCCGCTCACCGAACATCGGCGCGATGAATTCCGAACGCGAAATGCCATCGCCATGCTCGCCCGAATAGGAGCCCTTGCAGCGCCGCACGAGTTCGGTCGTCTCCTCGGCGATCGCGCGCATGGCGCGCACGCCCGCTTCCGTCTTCATGTTGAGGATGGGCCGGACATGCAGACAGCCGACGCTGGCATGGGCATACCAGGTGCCGCGCGTGCCATGCTTCTCGAACACCGCCGTCACGGCGTCGGTATAATCCGCGAGATGCTCCAGCGGCACCGCGCAATCCTCGATGAAGGAGACCGGCTTCCCATCGCCCTTCATCGACATCATGATGTTGAGGCAAGCCTCGCGCACCTCCCAGACCTGCTTCTGCAAGCCGGCATCGAGCACCTCGACCACCGCATCGGGGAAGCCGTGGTCGGCCATGCATTGCTCAAGTCGGCGAAGATCGGCGCGAAGGCCATCGGGATCGTCGCCGGCAAATTCGGTCAGCAGCAGGCAATCCGGCTGCCCCCTGGTGATGCGCGAGAGCGTGCGCACGAAGAGCGGAATATCCGCCCCGAGCGAGAGCACATTCCGGTCCACCAGCTCCACGGCCGTCGGCCCGAGCGCCACGAGATGCTGCGTTGTCTCCATGGCCGGGCGAAAGCCGGGAAACTGGCAGACGCCCATCACGCGATGCTTCGGCAAGGGCTTAAGCTGCAACTCGATGGCGGTGAAGGCGGCCAGCGTTCCCTCGGAGCCCACGAGCAAATGCGCAAGATTGGCATCGGGCAGGAGCAGGCTATCGAGATTGTAGCCGCCCACGCGACGCTGAACCTTCGGGTAGCGCGCTTCGATCTCCGCACGCTCGCGCTCGGCGAGATCAAGCATGGCCTCTGCCAGAGGTTGCCCGCCCGTCCCCGCACGCCGCCCGAAGCGCATCGCCGCGCCATCGGCCAGAAGCGCATCCACCGAAAGCACGTTGTCGACCATCTTGCCGAAGACGAGGCTGCGTGCGCCGCAGGAATTGTTGCCCGCCATGCCGCCGATGGTGCAGCGGGAGGCGGTGGAGGGCTCCACGGGAAAGAACAGGCCATCAGCCCGCAGGCGCGTGTTGAGGCGCTCCAGCACCATGCCCGGCTGCACGCGCACATTGCGGCCTGCAGCATCATAGTCGATGACTCCGTTGAAGTGACGCGAGCAATCGATCACCAGACCCGCGCCAATGGGCTGGCCGTTCTGCGAGGTGCCGCCGCCGCGGAAGATCACCGGCACCTCATGTTCCCGCGCGACCTCGAGGGTCGCGGAAACATCCAGGGCCGAGCGCGGAAACACGACACCCATCGGCATGATCTGGTAGATCGAGGCATCCGTGGCATAGCGGCCGCGCGTGAAGGCATCGAAGGCGGCCTCGCCCTGCAGGGCCTTGCCGAGGCGCCGCTCCAGCGCGACATTGCGGGTGGCGGCCGTGCTCAATCGCCGATCGAACCCACCCATGCCTGCCTCCCGATCCACGTCTCACGAAGCCGCTGAAAGCGCGGTTGCAGCGCCGGCCCCGCTTGACGATTTTTATAATACAAAATACAAAATGACAAACAGGGGCCGGCCTGCTTTGGTGAGGCTAGGCCGAGAACTGGAGAGACAATCCAGCAAATCGCTCGCATCCTTGACGAAAAGAAGCCCGGAGACTTCCCGCCATGATCGCAACCGGCCGCCATTTCCTGCAGATTCCGGGCCCAACCAACACACCGTTACCTGTTCTCGCGGCCATGGCCAAGCCAACCATCGACCATCGCGGACCGGAATTCGGCAAGCTCGGGCTCGATGTGCTCTCTCGCATCCGCGGCGTTTTCGGCACGCAGAATCCGGTCGTGATTTATCCGGCCTCGGGCACCGGTGCCTGGGAAGCGGCGCTCGTCAACACGCTTTCGCCGGGCGACCGCGTGGTGATGTTCGAGACCGGCTGGTTCGCGACCCTCTGGAGCCGCATGGCGAGGCGCCTGGGGATCGAGGCGGAATTCATTCCTTCGGATTGGCGAGCCGGCGTGGATGCCGCAGCCATCGAGGCGCGCCTCCGGGATGACAAGACCCACGAGATCAAGGCGGTCTGCGTCGTCCATAACGAGACGTCCACGGGCTGCGTCACCGACATCGCCGCCATCCGGAAAGCGATCGAGAATGCGAAGCATCCGGCCCTGCTGATGGTTGATACGATTTCCTCGCTTGCCTCGATCGATTACCGGCATGACGAATGGGGCGTGGATGTCACCGTCGGCGGCTCGCAGAAGGGCCTGATGCTGCCGCCCGGCCTTTCCTTCAATGCGGTTTCCGACAAGGCGCTGAAGGCGTCCAAAGCCGCGCGCTTTCCCCGCTCCTTCTGGGACTGGGAGGAGATGATCGCGATCAATGCGAAGGGCTATTTTCCCTACACGCCGGCGACGAACCTGCTGCAGGGCCTGAAGGTTGCGCTGGACATGCTGGAGGAGGAAGGCCTGCCGCAGGTCTTCGCCCGGCATGATCGAGCCGCAGAAGCCACGCGCCGGGCCGTGCGCCATTGGGGCTTCGAGACGGTCTGCGCCAAATCATCGGATTACTCGTCATCGCTGACGGCGGTCTTCCTGCCGGAGGGCCATTCGGCGGATAATCTGCGCAAGATCATCCTCGAACGCTCGAACATGAGCCTCGGCAACGGCCTCGGCCGCCTGGCGGACCGGGTGTTCCGGATCGGCCATCTCGGCGATTTCCATGATCTGATGGTCACAGGCACGCTCTCGGGCGTGGAGATGGGCCTCGCCGTCGCTGGAATTCCGCACAAGCCCGGAGGCGTGCAGACGGCCATGAACTTCCTGCAGGGCAATGCCTGATGCGAGCGATCGGCAGACAGAAAAACCGCACCTGGGGAAGAAAAGTCAAGAAGACCGACGCCACCGGAGCGCGATTTGGTCCGGTGATCGAAGGCGCCGCAACGGGCGCTCCGGCATGGATCGGGGACCGGTCCAGCCCCCGAGCAGGACTTATTCGACCGGGCGCAGGCGATCTGCGGCGGTCTTGCCCGTGCGGCGGTCGGTCATCAGCTCGTAGGAGAGCTTCAGGCCTTCGTTCAAAGTGGCGAGCCCCGAACGCTGCACAGCGGTGATATGCACGAAAACATCAGGCCCGCCGGCATCCGGCTGAATGAAGCCATAGCCCTTCTGGGTGTTGAACCATTTCACGGTTCCGGTCTGCATAGGCTGTCCTTCTCCAGTCAGTTCTCGGAAAAGCCTTCCGGCCAATCCAGGGAATTGAATTAAAGCATCCCCCATGTTCCGGAAAGCTGCAAGCCCCAAGAATCCTTTTGCTCGCCCCAAAGAACGATGAAGTTTCAGGTGAGTTGAGCGAAAAAAGGAGATTTTTCGCTCTTTTCACCGAGACAGGGCCCGGCCCGGGGCCTCAGCCTGCGCGAAGGCTTGCCTCCCGGCCGGCGACGGAGGCGTCCAAGGTCGCCTCTCCCCGCCTGATGCGGAGCAGCGTCGTCTCGTTCTCGAGGGTCGCCGTGCGCCGCTCGGTCTCGCGCAGTGCGATTTCGCGTGCCTGCAAGGCATTGCGAAGATCGGCGGCGCGACGGGTCTCTTCCGCAAGGGCCACGCGCAGGCTCTCGACCTCGAGGCCGCGTTCCTCGAGATGCAGACGACGTTCCTCTGCAAGGTCCAGAGCGGCATTGTGGCGGGACGAGAGCGTATCGCGCTGCAATTGCAGCCCGACAATCGTCGTCTCGGCGAGCTGGCTTGCATCGCGCAGGTCCGCGAGTTCGGTCTCGAGGTTCCGGAGCTGGTCGCGCAAGGCGGCAAGTTCCACTTCGCGGTCGGCAAGGAGGCGCTCGCGCGTGGCGAGATGGGCGAGAAGCTCGGCCTCGACGCGCAACCGATCCCCGGTTTCGAACCGCGCCGCAACCAGATCCGATCGCGCCTTCTCTTCGCGGCGGGCGCTCAGCGCCATTTCCACCGCGAAGCGCGCCCGCAGGCGGTCGCGCTCCGCGGCGATCT